>NZ_JBHYHC010000129.1:0-26604 GCF_042738955.1 Umezawaea sp. NPDC059074 | reverse complement strand
TTCAGGGCCCCCGGGAGTCGCTGGGGCCCTGAAAGCGTTGGTGCTACTTGAGCTTCAGCAACCGTCGCGCGTTCTCGTGGGAGATCTTCGCCCGGTCGGCGTCGTTGATCTCCAGGCCGTCGAACCACTCGGTCGCGTCGCGCATCGCCTCGAACGGGTAGTCTGTGGCGAACATCAGCCGGTCCGCGCCCACCTCCAGCAGGGCGTTGAGCAGCGCCGGGGTCCGGTGGTTGCCGCTCGTGGTGAGGTGGAAGTTGTTCCGCAGGTAGTGCGCCATCGGCTGGAGCGCCGGGATCCCGCGCGGCGCCACCTCCAGCCGGTGGTCGGTGCGCCAGATGTTGAACGGCAGCAGCTCGCCGAAGTGGCCGAGGATCACCTGCGCGCGCGGGAACTCGTCGAACAGGCCGCTGCCCATGAGCCGCAACGCGTGCGTGCCCGTCTCCACCGAGAAGCCCCACGCGGACCCGAGCAGCCACGGGTGGCCCTCGTAGATCTCGCCGCGGCTGGGCAGCGAGTCGCGCGGGTGCAGGTACAGCGGCACGTCCAGGTCCTGCACCGCCGACCAGAACGGCCGGTAGCGCGGGTCGTCCAGGTACACGGCCGTGTCCTCCGCGCCGATCTGCGAGAACCCGTTGACCAGCGCGCCCTTGAACCCGAGGTCGAGCACGCAGCGGCGCAGTTCGGCGATGGCGGCGTCCGGGTCCTGCATCGGCAGGGCGGCGAACGCGGCGAACCGGTCCGGCCTGCGCGCCACCTGGTCGGCCGCGTGGTCGTTGAGCCGATGGGCCCAGTCGACCGCGACGGCCGGGTCCCACAGGGCCTGGATTCCTGGCGAGAGCAGGGAGAGCACGGACAGCTCGATGCCGCCCTCGTCCATCATCCGCAGCCGCTGGTCGTGGACGTCGAGCAGGCGGGCCCGTTGCGCGGGCCAGGCGTCGGCGGTGAAGTGCGTCGCCGACTGCTCGACGATGTCGGGCTCCGTGGACCCGAAGTGCTCCTCGAGCGCGATCTTTCCGGTCATCTGGACTCCAGTGTTCGGGGAGTTTCAGAATAGCGCGCTATGACATAGCAAGCTATATGCTTTACTGGCCCCATGCCCGACACCGCTCATCTCACCGACGAGGAAGTCGACGAGTTCACCAGGGCCTGCAACCGGCTCTACTCGCTGATGCACCGCAACCGCAGCAGCCTCGCCGCCGCCGCGACGGGCGCGGACCAGTTGTCGGAGTCGCAGCTCGTCCTGCTCACCCCGTTGGCCGAAGAGGGCTCCATGGGGGTCGGCAAGCTCGCGACCCGCGCGCGGGTCGCGCAGCCGACCGCGACCCGCGCGCTCAAGCAGTTGGAGGGCAAGGGATTCGTGTCCCGCGAACGGGTCAGCGGCGACGACCGGACCGTGCTCGTCACGCTGACCCACCGCGGCCTCACGGCGTGGCACGCGGCCGACGACCGGATGCGGACGTTGCAGCGCTCGGCACTGGACCAGATCCCGCCCGAGCGCCGCGCGACCGTGATCGACGCGCTCACCGAGCTGGCGCGCGCGATCGACCGGACCAGCTAGCTCACGCCAGCAGGTCCGACACCAGAGCCGCGACCAGCGCGGTCCGGCTCGGCAGCTCGTCCACCAGCACGTGCTCGTGCTCGGCGTGGGCTCCCCCGCCGACCGCCCCCAGCCCGTCGAGGGTCGGGGTGCCGACGCCCGCGGTGAAGTTGCCGTCCGAGCCGCCGCCGACGGCGACCCCGGCCAACGGCGGCAGGCCGAGCGAGGCGGCCACGGCGACCGCGCGCTCGAACAGCGCCGCGGAGGCCTCCGCCATGAGCGGCGGGCGGTTGGGCTGCCCCACCACCTCGACCCGCGCGCCGGGCACGACGGGCGTCAACGCGTGGAGGGCCGCGTCGACCCGGAGCTGCTCGGCGACCGTGCGGGCGCGCACGTCGACGGAGAACTCCCCCGCGGCGGGCACGGTGTTGCCCGTGGTGCCGGACGACAGCACGGTCGGCGTGACGGTCGTACCGAGCGCCGGGTCGCCCAACCCGTTGACGACGAGCACCTGGTGCGCGAGTTCGACGGTGGCGTTGATCCCGCGCTCCGGCTCCAACCCGGCGTGCGCGGCCTTCCCGACGACCCGAACCCGGTACAACGACACACCCTTGCGCTCGACCTTGAGCGCACCCCCGTCCGCCGACGCCTCGAACACCAGCGCCGCCAGTGCCCCGCGCGCCTCCTCCTCGATCAGCGCGCGGGAGTTCAGCGACCCGATCTCCTCGTCCCCGGTGACCAACAACGTCACCCCGGACCGGTCCTCCAACCCCGCCACCGCGTGCAGGGCCATCACGAGCCCGGCCTTCATGTCGAAACACCCCGGCCCGCGCAACACACCGTCCTCGACCGAGAACGGCTTCCGCGCCAACGTCCCGAGCGGCCACACCGTGTCGTGGTGGCACAACAACAACACCTTGGTGGGCCCGTCCCCGAACTTCCACCGCAGATCGACGGCCCCGACCCGCTCCGGCTCCACCCCGAGCCGCTTCTCCCCGACCCGCGCGACGACATCGGCCGAAGCGGCCACCGCCTCGAGGTCCTCGGACGGCGACTCGCAGGTCACCAGTGCTTCGACGTCATCCAGCAACTCCGCCAGCAAGTAGTCCACTCAGGCCACTCTACGGCCGGACCCGTCAGCCGGGCTTGGCCGTTTCCAGGGGTACCGAGTTGGAGCGGATCAGGCCGAGTTGGACGGATTGGCGGCCGAGGACCGCGTCGAACGCCCAGTCGGCCGCCGTGCGGAGGCGGTTGCCCGGCATGGCCACGAGGTGGTAGCCGCGGGTCACGATCTTGGCGACGAAGCCGGACAGGGGGATGTGGAGCGGGTTCGCCGCGGCGTCGAAGCCGCCGAGGTCGACGACGAAGCCGAGGTCGTGGTGCTTGTAGTCGCGGAGCAGCGCGCCGTAGCCGAGGGAGGCCGCGACGTTCTTGCCCGCGAGCGTTCCCTGGCGGGCCGCGTGCTGGGCGGTCATGGCGGTGACCTCGCCCGGACGGGTGAGGTCGGGGACGGCGGCCGCGTCGCCGCAGGCGAAGACCTCGGGGTGGCCCGCGACGGTGAGGTTGGGTTCCACGACGAGCCTGCCCTTCTGGGTGGGCAGGCCGGTGAGGTCGGTCAGCGGGTCGGGGCGGACGCCGACGCACCACGCGAGGGTGCGGGTGGCGACGAAGTCGCCGTTCGTCAGGTGGACGCCCTCGCTGGTGGCCTCGTGGACGGAGTTGCCCATCTCGACCTCGACGCCCCGCTTGCGCAGCACCTTGTCCGCGGCGCGGGACAGGCGCGGGTCGAGTTCGGGGAGGACCTTCTTCGCCACGTCGAGGAGGATCCAGCGCATCCGCTGGCCGTCGAGTTCCTTGTGCCGCTTGGCGATGGCCTTGGTGAACAGCGGGCCCTGCGCGGCGACCTCGGTGCCGGTGTAGCCGGCGCCGACGACCACGAACGTGCAGCGGGCGTCACGCTCTTTCGGGTCGTCGGTGGCGGCGGCGAGTTCGACCTGGCGGATCACGTGGTCGCGCAGGTAGAGGGCCTCGGCCACGCCGCGGAAGCCGTGGGCGTGCTCGGCGACGCCGGGGATCGGCAGCAGCTTGTTCACGCTGCCCGCGGCGAGGACCAGGCGGTCGTAGGTCAACGAGTGGGACGCGCCCTCGGGGTCGGTGTAGGTGACCGTGCGGTCGTCCAGCGAGACGCCGTCGACCTCGCCGAGCGCGAGCCGCACGCGCGGGAGCGCGGCGGGCAGGGAGACGGTGACGCGGCGGGGGTCCACGACGGCCGCCGCGACCTCGGGGAGGAGGGGGAGGTAGAGGAAGTAGTCCGTGCGGTTGACCAGGACGATCTCCACGGGGGCGTCCTTGGGCAGGGTGCGGGACAGCGAGCGGGCCGCCTGGAATCCGGCGAACCCACCGCCGACGATCACGACGCGGGTCTTCTCAGCCATGCACCCCACCTTGGTGCACCGGGGAAGGTTCCGCGAGACGCCAGACACATTGTGCACACTTAACTTGTGCACAAGTTTTCTGCTCGCTAGTGTCGATCGCGTCGGGTTCGCCCCACCGAGAACCGAGGAGCCGGTCATGACCGTCGTTCTGGAACAGGCAGCGCGGGACTTCGCGGACGCCACCGCCAAGCCGCCGTACCTCTTCGACCTGACGCCCGAGCAGGGGCGCGCGGCCGTGGACGAGGTGCAGGCGGGCGAGGTCGCCAAGCCCGCCGTCGACATCGAGGACCTGACCGTCGAGGGCGGCCCGTCCGGCACCGTGCGGGTGCGGATCTTCCGCCCCGAGGGCGTCACCGGCACGCTGCCGGTGATCCTCTACATCCACGGCGCGGGCTGGGTGTTCGGCAACTCCCACACCCACGACCGGCTGGTCCGAGAACTCGCCGTGGGCGCGAACGCCGCCGTGGTGTTCCCGGAGTACAGCCTCTCCCCCGAGGCGCGCTACCCGGTCGCCATCGAGGAGAACTACGCCGTGGCGCGGTGGATCGGCACGCACGGCGCGGACAAGGACCTCGACGGCACGCGGATCGCCATCGCGGGCGACTCGGTCGGCGGCAACATGACCGCCGCACTCACGCTGCTCGCCAAGGAGCGCGGCGACGTGGCCTTCACCGGCCAGGTGCTGTTCTACCCGGTCACCGACGCCGCCTTCGACACCCCGTCCTACCACGAGTTCGCCGAGGGCTACTTCCTGCGCCGCGACGCGATGCAGTGGTTCTGGGACCAGTACACGACCGACCCCGCCCAGCGCGCCGAGATCACCGCGTCCCCGCTGCGCGCCACCACCGACCAGCTCAAGGGCTTGCCGCAGGCACTCGTCATCACCGGTGAGGCCGACGTGCTGCGCGACGAGGGCGAGGCCTACGCGAACAAGCTGCGCGAAGCGGGCGTCCCGGTCACCGCGGCCCGCTACCAGGGGATCATCCACGACTTCGTCATGCTGAACGCGTTGAGCGAGACGCACGCCGCGCGGGCCGCCATCGCCCAGGCGATCGCGTTCCTCCAGGCCGCGCTCTAACCCGCGGGACGACCGCCCGGCCCTCGGCCGGGCGGTCCCACCGGTCGCCTACCCTGGACGTTCCGCCGAACCGTCATCGGGAGACCAGCACCGTTGTCCGCGAACGCCCCCTCCGACCTGCGCGCCGACTGCTCGAACTGCTTCGGCCTCTGCTGCGTGGCGCTGGCGTTCGCGAAGTCGGCCGACTTCGCGGTCGACAAGGACGCGGGCGAGCCGTGCCGCAACCTGCTGGCCGACCACCGGTGCGGCATCCACCCGGCGTTGCGCGCCAAGGGGTTCACCGGCTGCACGGTGTTCGACTGCTTCGGCGCGGGCCAGAAGACGTCGCAGGTCACGTTCGGCGGCGAGAGCTGGCGGGACTCCACCGACACCGCGAAGCGGATGTTCGCCGTGTTCCCGGTGATGCGGCAGTTGCACGAACTCCTCTTCTACCTCACCGAGGCCGTGGCGCTGCGGGCCGCGAAGCCGATCCGCGCCGACCTGCTCGCGGCGCTGGAGGAGACCGAGCGGATGACCCGCACGGGCCCCGACGCCTTCGGGGCGCTGGACGTGGCGGGCCACCGCGAGGGCGTGAACGCGCTGCTGCTGCGCGCCAGCGAACTGGCCCGCGCGGGCGCGCCGAAGCAGAAGAACAAGCGGTTCCGCCGGGGCGCGGACCTCATCGGCGCGAAGCTGGCGGGCGTCGACCTGCGCGGGGCGAACCTGCGCGGGGCCTACCTGATCGGCGCGGACCTCCACGGCGCGGACCTGCGGCTGGCGGACCTGATCGGAGCCGACTTCCGCGACGCCGACCTGCGCGGAGCGGACCTCACCGAGAGCCTCTTCCTCACCCAGGCCCAGCTCAACGCCGCCAAGGGCGACGCGCGGACGAGGCTGCCCGCCGCGTTGAGCAGGCCATCGCACTGGTGATCAGGCGGACCGCAGCGGGTCGGCCTGGCCGAACACCTTGCGCGAGGCGTGCCGCTGGGCGATGCGGCGCAGCGCGATGAACATCGCGTCGCCGAGCACCGTGCCGACGATCGCGCTTTCCACCACGAGTTCCGGGGTCGGCAGGTCGCCGATGGCCGCGAGATCGACCTTCGCGATCGCGTCGGCTATTTCGGCGTAGTGGGGGAAAATTTCGAGGAGGCCGTCGTGACCGAGATCCCGGAACGTGCAGAGCAGGCTCACGAGTGATTTCGCGTACACGTCGTCCGGGCCGAGGTCCCACTGGCGTTCTTCCGCCACCTCGTTGATGAGCGCCATGGCCCACGCCCGGCTCTCGTCGTCGACCTCGTTCTTCCGCACGACCAGGCCGTGCTGGGCCACGCGCAGGAGGTCGTGCGTCGAAGCGCGGTCGTCGATGGCGTTGACGACGTCGCGGACGTCGACGATGGAGAGCCCGCCGACGTCGAGCAGCGCGCGCACGAGCTTGAGCCGCTGGAGGTGTCGCGCCTGGTACTGGGCCTGGTTGGGGCTGGTGAGCTCACCGGCGGGCACGAGGCCCTCGCGCAGGTAGTACTTGATGGTCGCGACTGGAACGCCCGACTCGGCGCTCAGTTCGGCCATGCGCATCCGGGGCCCTCCTTCGTCCGTCCACACCCGTGACCAGTGTATCGCCGACCGCGAATAGGCCTCCCCGCCCGTTCCCCCGAACGAATCGATAGGCGATGACGCATTCCGGGCGGGAATGCGCGGTACACCTCGCGACTGACCGTCGAGTGACCGGGAACGGCATTGTTCCCCGAATAACGGAACGATTAAGTAGGACTCGTGTTCAGGTTGAAAACACGTCGTCTCATTCGGGAACACGGCGGCGGAACGGCGAGTTGGCACGCACATGGCCTTGAAAATCGCGTCCGGGAACACCGGGCCCTCGACACCGCCCGTTCCGCCTTTCCGCGGATTGTCGGTGACCGTTCTGCCGTCCCCGCCCGCGCACGCCGGGGTCGTCGAGGTGCGCGGGGAGGTGGACCCGGCGTCGGCCCGGCTGCTGGCCGACCGGATCGCCCACGCGCGGTTCTGGTTCGACAGCGTGGTGGTCGACCTGAGCGGGGTCACGTTCTTCTCGGCGGCCGGGATCGACGCGCTGCCGACCGACGTGCCGCTGCGACTGGTGTGCTCCCCCGCCGTGCTGAAGGTGCTCACGGCGTGCGGGATGGTCGACCACTGGGAGCTGCACCGGTCGGTGTTCCTGGCGCTGGCGGCCGAGGTGGCGATGGACTTCACGGCGACCTCGGCGATCCCCGAGCGCGCCCTGCGCGCGGCCGGGGACCACCGGGGCGCGAGCTAGACCGAGATCAGCTGACCCCGCTCGTCGCGGACCAGCTCGGTCTCGTGGTCGTCGAACCACACGCCGTCACTGGCGAGGTAGCGGAAGCACAACGTCGCTCCCGAGTCGACCCGGACCGCGGTGGACCACGTGCCGTTGGAGCGCTTGACCAGCCGGTGCCTGCCGGGAGTCCAGTCGTTGAAGCACCCCACGACGCTGGTGTGCCCCGGAGGCGGATCGGACAGCACGAACGTGACGTTGACCTGGCCGCCCGCCGAGGGCTTGACGCGGATCATGCAGCGGTTTCCTCCCGTTTCGAAGTCACCGACCACCCTGCCCCGGCCCACCGGACCCCGCCACACGGCTCACCCGGACGTGGGACCGGCCCCTCACGCCCGGCTCCGCGAGCATCACCCGACCGGTCACCCACGCGGAACTCCCCGCCGCGGCGGACCGCGACGGGGAGTTCGAGGAGAGGGCTAGTCCACGACCAGCGCGTAGTCCGCGTCCGTGGCGGCCGTCTCGACGTGGCCGTCGACGTTGACCTGCGTCGCGATCACCTCGACCGTCCACGTGCCCGCGGCGGCCTTGTCCACGAACACGTTCTCCACGTTGTCGACCGTGTTCGCGACCCCGCCGGGCGTCGACCACACGCCGGTGGACAGGCCGTTGTTGCCGAAGTACACCGTGCCGTCGGGGGCGGTGAGCTTCAGCGTGAGGTCGTTGACCCCGGCCTTCGCGGCGCCCGGCGTGCCCGCCGGGTCGGTGTAGGCGAGCGTGGCGCGCAACGGCTTCGTGCCGTCGGCCGTCACCGCGTACCGCTTGGTCGCGCCGGTGGTCAGCAGGTCGGTCTCGTCGACCAGCACCGGCAGCTTCCACCCCGCGGCCTTCGCCCGGTCGTACAGGTTGCCGACGCTCGCCGAGCCCCAGCCCTGGTGGGTGCGGGTCATGTCGTGCGCGGTGCCGGTGAACGCGTACTGGTTGGCGGTGTTCACCAGCAGCGCCTTGGCCGTGGCCGCGTGCGGGCGGGACGCGAACACGTCACCGGCCTTGCCCGGACCGCCGGAGAACACGCCGTCGGCCCACATCTGGAACAGCAGTCCCGCGTTGCCGCAGGTGATCGGCGTCGCGCCGCTCGTGCCGCCGAACGACGTGGTGTACGAGGTGTTGCTGGTCGACGAGGTCGTGTCGATGCGGTCGTAGTAGTTGGAGATGTCCGGCTTGATCCGGCCGTCCGCGGCGGGTCCGATGCTGGCCCCGCCGTTCCACTTGTCGTCGGAGCGGTCGGCGGTGTTGAAGTGGTACTGGCCGCCCACCGACAGCACGTTCTTCGCCCACGCCTGCGGCCGGGAGCTGCGGGTGCCCGCGTTGCTCTGGGACTGGCAGATCAGCAGGTCGTGGTCGAACACGATCTTGTCCATCTGCGCGGAGATCGACGTGTACGACGTGGTGAGCGCGTCGCCCCAGCTGTTGCTCTGGAACACCGCCCGGTACGGCCCGGCCGGGTCGACGAGTTCCTTGGTGTGCGCGTAGCGGTCCTTGCCGGTGTACGTGGCGAAGATGCCCTGCGCGTCGGGCAGCATCCCGCGGTGCGCGGAGCTGACGCCGGAGGCGAAAATTTCGCCGTACGTCGAGGTTCCGTGGCTGGTGTCCGTGGAGTTCGAGCCGTGCGCGACCGGCGGACGGGCGGCGAACTCCTGGTGCGTCGTGCGCAGCCCGCCGTCCATCACCTCGCCCCGCACGCCGCGGCCGGTGTACCCGCCCGCGGCCTGGATCGCGTTGGCGCCACTGGTTTCCCGCGCGATCGCCATGTCGGTCTCGGGTGCGGACTCCGCCCCGACCGCGATCACCTCGGGCAGGCCGGCGACCGCGGCGACCTGGTTCGCGCCGAGCACCGCCGTGAGGTGCTGGCCGCTGACCGAGACGTCCTCGACGGAGCCGCCGAGCGCGGTGATCCGCTCCGCGACCGCGCGCTGGTCCTTGACGTCCTGCTCGGTCAACGTGACGAGGTAGCGCCCGACGGCGGCCGTCGTCACGTCCACCTTGTCGCTCGCCCGGAAGTCCGCCAACGCCCGCACGAACGACAAGCGCTCGACCTGCTTGCGCGTCGCGGCGCTCATCCGCACCACGTAGGCGAGATCGGGCACGTACGTGCCGACCCGCGCGCCCAGCGCGCGCAACTGCCTGCGCTGCCCGTCGGTGAGACTTCCCTTGAACTGCACCAGGTACGCGCCGTTGCCGACGACCGCGACCTTGCTCCGCTCGGCGAGCGGGTCGAAGGTGCGACTGGCCAACCGGATGAACTGGGGACCGCCGTCGGCGGAGGCCGGAGCGGACTGCGCCCCGGTCACCCCACCGGCGGCCACGAGCAGCACCGCGAAGAACGCACCCGCGAGCAGGCCGCGTTTTTTGCGCAGCATGAACAACCTCCAGTACGGCAGGGGTTGCCCTGACCGGAGGGTGGACCAGGGCACGTGAACCGAACGTATCGGACGAAGTTCAGGGTGGTCATCCGCCGATCGACGGGTGCCTACTCCGGCCAGTCGGAGTCCAGGATCGTGTCCACGAAGTCGCCGCGGGTGAAGCCGGGCACGAAGTGCGCGAGCACGTCGGCCTTGACGTTGCCGAACGTCGTGTCGGGCCGGTCCTTGATCCCGTCGGTGAACGCGGCCAGGATGCGCCGCTTGAAGTCCGGACGCGGGTGCGCCGCAACGACTTCGTCGATCAGGGCGCGGTCGAGGAGGCTGTAGCCGATGCCCAGGACGTCGGTCTCCACGCCCGCCGTCACCAGCGCGACCTCGGGGGCCATGTGCCACGGGATCCCCGGCGTGGTGTGCAACGCCACCGCCTCCCAAGCCAGGTGCGCCTTCTCGGCCGGAACACCATGTGAGACAAGGAAACGGCGGGCCTCGTCCGCGCCGTCGACCTCGAACCGCTGGTCGGTCCTCCGGTACTCCTCGGTGAGCCCGAGGTCGTGGAACAGCGCGCCGACGTACAGCAGTTCCGGGTCGGCGGTGAGCCCGAGTCGTTGCCCCTGAAGGGAACCGAAGAGGAACACGCGCCGCGAGTGGTGGTAGATCAGCGGGCTCGCGGCGTCGTGGACGAGGTCGGTCGCCTCGGCGACGAGCCGCGTGTCCGGGATGGCGATGCCTGCGATGCGGTCCATGGTGCTCCTGCCGTCGTGGTGTGTGCCTCCACGGTGCTCCGACGTACGCTGGGGCGACCATGTCCCGAACAGCCATCCGAACCACAGATCAGGACATCCGCGTCGCGCTGCTCGTCTTCGACGGCGTGAAGCTGCTCGACGTCGCGGGCCCGTCCGAGGTGTTCGGCGACTCCGGCCGGTACGCCGTCGTGCTGTGCTCCCCCGACGGCGCGGGCGTGCGCACGTCGACCGGCGTCCGGCTGGCGGTGGACGCCCGCGCGGACGAGGTCGGGCCGGTGGACACGTTGCTCGTGCCGGGGTCGGACGACTTCCCCGCCACGCCCACCCCGCCGGACGTCCTGGCCGCGGTGGCGGTCCTCGCCCCGTCCGCCCGCCGCGTCGCCTCCGTGTGCACCGGCGCGTTCGTGCTCGCCGAGGCCGGCCTGCTCGACGGCAGGCGGGCGGTGACGCACTGGCGGCACACCACGACGCTGGCGCACCGGTACCCGCGCATCGCGGTCGAGCCGGACGCGCTCTACGTGCGCGACGGCGACGTGTTCAGCTCGGCCGGGGTGAGCGCGGGCATCGACCTGTCGCTCGCACTGGTGGAGCAGGACCACGGCGCCGAGCACGCCCGTGACGTGGCCCGCTCCCTGGTGGTGTTCATGCAACGGCCGGGCGGCCAGTCGCAGTTCTCCGTGCCGTCGCGCACGACCCGCCCCCACGGCCACCCGCTGCGCGCGGTGCTGGACCGGGTCGCGGCCGACCCGGCGGCGGATCACTCCGCGGCCGCGCTAGCCGCCGTCGCGGGCACCAGCACCCGCCACCTGACCAGGCTGTTCCGCGACGAACTCGACACCACGCCCGCGCGGCACGTGGAACTGGTCCGACTGGAGGCGGCGCAGGCGTTCCTCGTCGCGGGCCACACGGTCGCCTCGGCGGCGGCCCGCAGCGGCCTGGGCAGCGACGAGACACTGCGCCGGGTGTTCCTGCGCCACCTGGGCGTCTCCCCGACGGCGTACCGGGATCGTTTCGGGGGCAACGCCATCACGGTGACGTGAGGACTTCGCGCTTGCGGTCGAGGAAGCGCATGACCGGGGTGGCTGTGATGCCGTGCAGGACGATCGAGCCGACCACGGCCAGTCCGACGACCCGCCACACCGCGCCCGCCTCCAGGAAGTGGCCTGCCTCCAGCGCGTACGCCACGTAGAACACCGAGCCGACGCCGCGCACGCCGAAGAACGACACCACCACCCGTTCGCGCGGCCCGGTCCGGCCGCGGGCCAGGCCGATGAGGCCTGCGAACGGGCGGACGACGAGCAGGACCAGCAGCGCCACCACGACCTCCCGCCACTGCACGCCCGCGAACAGGCCGGTCGCGACGGCGCCGCCGAGCAAGAAGATGATCAACACCGTCAGCAGCCGCTCGACCTGCTCCACGTACTGGTGCAGCACGCGGTGGTAGCCGCTCGTGCGTTCGCCCGCGCGGATCGTGCAGGCGCAGACGAACACCGCGACGAACCCGTACCCGTGCGCCAGTTCGGCGACGCCGTAGGCGAGGAACGTGGCGGCCAGCGCGACGAAACCCTCGGCGTGGTGGGCCAGCCGGAACGTCTTCGACGGGGCGTTGAAGAACAGCTTGCGCAGCAACCACCCCGCGCCGAGCCCGACGAGCAGGCCCGCGGCCAGGCGCCACACGACGTCCACCGCGAGCCAGTGCGGCAGCCAGTCGCCGGGGGTCGTGGCCAGCGCGATGGCCAGGTAGGTGAACGGGAACGCCAGGCCGTCGTTGAGCCCTGCCTCCGACGTCAACGCGAACCGGGCCTCGTCGTCGCTGTCGTCCTCGGGATCCTCCACGGGTTCCGCGACCTGCACCTCGGTCGCCAGCACGGGGTCCGTGGGCGCGAGGGCGGCGGCCAGCAGCACCGCGCCCGCCGCGCCGAACCCGAGGACCGTCCACCCGAGCAGCGCGACGGCGAGCATCGACAACGGCATCGTGATGCCGAGCAGCCGCCACGTGGTCGACCAGCGCCGCCACCCGACGGGCCGGTTGAGCGCGAGTCCCGCGCCCATCAACGAGATGATCACGCACAGCTCGGTGAGCCGGAGCACGATCGAGCTGTGGGTGACCGGGTTCGGGTCGGGCAGCGGCTCGACGACGGTGAACGTGAGCGCGCCCGCGGCGAGGAACACCATCGGCATGGAGATCGGCGCTCTGCTGAGCACCCGCGGCAGCAGGGCGGCGGCGAGCGTCGCCACTCCCGCCGCGGCGAAGACAACGGGACCCGCGCCTGCCACTAGGCCCCTTCCGGTCGGTCAAGTCCTGCTGTGGTTAACCCGAACGGATGACTGTCAAACGTCCTACGTGGACAGATTTGTCGCAACTGGCCGTTTCGGTTGACACGGTTCGACGCGCGCCCGGAAGGTGAGTGATCCGCGCGTTCGGTTCTGTCGAGGGGACTCCGATGACGGCGCAGATCATCTCCATCGTCGTGCTGGCGCTCATCTTCGTGCTGGCGACCACCCGATCGACCAACATGGGCGCGCTGGCGTTCGCGGGCGCGTTCCTCGTCGGCACCCTGGCCGGGGGCCTGGACGCCAAGGCCATCTTCACCAAGTTCCCCGGCGACATCTTCGTCGTCCTGGTCGGTGTGACGTACCTGTTCGCGCTGGCCAGGGCCAACGGCACGACCGACTGGCTGGTGTCGGCGGCGGTCCGCGCGGTCGGCGGCCGGATCGCGCTGATCCCGTGGGTGATGTTCGTGGTCACGGGCGTGCTGACCTCGATCGGCGCGGTCAGCCCGGCGGCGGTGGCCATCGTCGCCCCGATCGCCCTCGGGTTCGCCGCCCGCTACGGCATCAACCCGCTGCTCATGGGCGCGCTGGTGGTCCACGGCGCGCAGGCGGGCGGGTTCTCGCCGATCAGCGTCTACGGCTCCATCGTCAACGGACTGGTCGAGCGCAACAACCTCCCCGGCAGCCCGCTGTTCCTGTTCCTGGCCAGCCTCGGCGTGAACCTGGCCATCGCGGTGGTGCTGTTCCTGGTCCTCGGCGGCCGCAAGCTCGCGCGGAACGCCGAGGTCGCTCCCGAGGAGGACGACGAGGAGTCGCCGAAGCTCGACGCGCCCAAGATCGCGACGCTGGGCGGCCTGGTGGCGCTGGTCGTCGGCACGCTGGTGTTCGACCTGGACGTCGGCCTGACCGCGTTGACGCTCGCGGCCGTGCTGAGCCTCGTGTGGCCCGCGAGCAGCCGCCAGGCCGTCGGCGAGATCACCTGGCCCACCGTGCTGCTGATCTGCGGCGTCCTGACCTACGTCGCCGTCCTCCAGGCGATGGGCACGATCGACTTCGTCGGCAACGCGGTCACGGGCGTCGGCGTGCCGGTCCTCGCGGCGCTGCTGCTCTGCTACATCGGCGGGATCGTGTCCGCGTTCGCCTCGTCGGTCGGCCTGATGGGCGCACTCATCCCGCTGGCCGTGCCGTTCCTCGCGCTGGGCACGGTCGGGCCGATCGGGATGATCGCCGCGGTGGCGATCTCGGCGACGGTCGTGGACGTGAGCCCGTTCTCCACCAACGGCGCGCTGGTGCTCGCCAACGCGAAGGACGTCGACCGCGACCGGTTCTTCACCCAGCTCCTCGTCTACGGCGGCATCGTCGTCGCGGTCGCCCCGCTGGTGGTGTGGCTGCTGTTCGTCGTGCCGAACTTCGGCTGACGCCGCCCGTCAGGTGGTCTTGGCGCGGCGGGCGCACGATGGGGGCATGGCGTTCCCCCACTCGCTGCGCACCAGGCTGGCCACGAACCTCTTCGCCAAGGTGGCGGGCCCGAACGGGGCGGAGACCCGAGCGAGGGTGCACGACACCCCCGGCCCCCGGTGGTTCGCCGAGGACCGGCCGATCCGGCGGGTCCACGGCGACGCCTCCATGTTCGTCGGCGGTCTGCGCGCGCTGCTGCTCCAGTCGCTGCACCCGCTCGCCATGGCGGGGGTCGCGGGCCACTCCGACTACCGCGGCGACCCGTGGGGACGGCTCCAGCGCACCAGCGCGTTCCTGGCCATGACGACGTTCGGGGCCGAGGTCGACGCGCGGCGCGCCGTCGACCAGGTCCGCGGCATCCACCGCCGTGTCCACGGCACCGCGCCGGACGGCCGCCCGTACCGCGCGGACGACCCCCACCTGCTCACATGGGTGCACCTCGCCGAGGTGGACAGCTTCCTGCTGGCGCACCAGACCTACGGGGCCAGGCCGTTGGACCAGGAGGGGTGCGACGGCTACGTGGCCGACACCGCCCGTGTCGCCGAGGCGTTGGGCGTGCCCGACCCGCCCCGGACCACGGCCGACCTGGCGGCGCGGCTCGCCGAGTACCGCCCGGAACTCCACGGCACCGCCGAAGCCCGTGAGGCGGCCAAGTTCCTCGTCCTCAAGGCCCCGCTCCCCTGGGCCGCCCGCCCGCCGTACGCCGTGCTGGCGGCGAGCGCCGTCGCCATGCTCCCGCCGTGGGCGCGGCTCCCCCTCCGGCTGCCGTACCTGCCGCTGGCCGAGGCGACCGCGATCCGGGCCGCGGGCCACGGCCTGGTCCGCGGCATCCGGTGGACGCTGACCGCCTGACGTCAGCTCAGGCGGACGTTCTGGAACTGGGCCGTGGCCGCGTACACGTTGAGGCCGAACCGCCCGCTCGGGTACTGGTCGTCGGTCGCGTCGATCACCGGCGCGGCCCGGTTGTCCAGGTACACCTTGATGTTCGTGCCCTTGGTCACGACCTTCAGGTGGTAGGTCGTCCCGCGCGCGACGGGCAGCGCGAAGGTCGCGATGTCCCTCCCCGGCCGCCAGAGCTTCACCACGCCCGCCCCGGCGTCGACGTTCGCGGTGTACCCGGCGCCCTGCTGGTCCGCGCGGAACGTGATGCCCGCGGCGGTGCCGTTCACCAGCCGGACATCGCCCTCGTAGGTGAAGTCCGCGCCGGTGTGGTCGCTGACGTAGAACGCGTCGCCCTTCGCCGTGCCCTGCTTGCCCTCGGTGACGTCGGTCCACAGGCCGCTCGCGGCCCGCCACTGGCCCGGCAGGTTGTGCTGGAGGACCGACTCGCCCAGCCCCCACGACGGCGCGAGCTCGTGCAGGTCCAACGACACCAGCTTCACGTCGCCGTCGCTGAACAGCGAGAGGCCGCGGCTGTCGGACCGCTGGTCGAACTGGACGTTGTCGCTGCGGGAGAACAGTCCGTCGTTGCCGAAGACCTCCAGCTGCGCGCGGTCGACCAGCAGCCGCACCTTCACCCGGTTCCCCACCGGCGGCAGGGGAACGCCCATGAGCGTCCCGGCGCGCACGTCGTAGACGACCTCGGCACCGGCCGTCCCGTCCGGGCGGGTGTCGAGCCGGAACCCGACCCGGCCGGTGGCCGCCGTGACCTCGAACTCGGCCTGGACCTCGTAGGTCTCGACCGACTGGTCTCGCAGGAGTTGCGCGGCGGACGCCGGGGTCAGGGCGCGGTCGCGGAAGGACGTGGTGCGGTAGCGCAGCTTCTCGATCGCCGACACGGGGGTGCGGGTGATGCGCGGACCGGCGGGCGTGCCGCGAAGTCCCAGTGTCACGGGGAAAGTGGCGTTGCCGGTCCACGTCGCACCGCGGTTGCCCGGCATCCACGCCATCTGGACGACCTGCGGGGTGTTGGAGAACACCTGCGCCGCGTAGTACGAGCCGTTCGGGTCGTTGCGGCCGTAGTCCATCCGCTGCGGGCCCGTCCAGTCGGTGCGGAACGTCGAGCCGTCGAAGTCGCCGACGACGTACTCCCCGCTCGCGTCGCTGAGCACCCACCTCACCCGGTTCGCGTCGCCGTCGACCGGCAGCGGCACGAAGTCCGGGCACTCGAACAGCCAGCCCGCGGCGAACCGGCTGCGGAACGTCCAGTCGCGCAGGTTCGGCGAGCTGTAGACGTTGACGCCGTTGCCGCCCTCGTCCGACCAGACGACCATGGTCCACCGGCCGCGCGCCGCGTCCCAGAGGACCTTCGCGTCCCGGCTCGTGCCCGGCATCCGCACGACCGGCGTGCCGCCGTTGTACGTCTGGAACGTCCGGCCGGCGTCGGTGCTGAAGAACATCGTCACGCCGTTGGTGCCGGAGAACACGACCAGCGGGTCCTCTGAACCGGAGCGCAGGCCCGAGGTGTTCGCGGTGTCCACGACGCCCGCGCCGGACCACAGGTCGCCGGGGTGGATGCCCGGTTCCAGCGCGATCGGCTTCTGCGTCCAGTGCACCAGGTCGGTGCTCGTCGCGTGGCCCCAGTGCATGGTGTCCCATTCCAGGCCGTGCGGGTTGTGCTGGTAGAAGAAGTGGTAGACGCCCTTGTAGTAGAGCAGCCCGTTGGGGTCGTTCATCCACCCCGACTGCGAGCTGAAGTGGAATTGCCCGCGATAGGGTTCGCTGTAGGTCGTCGGCGGGTACGGGAATTCTGATTGGACCGGGGCGGCGGCAGCGGACCCGGCGGAAACGGCGACGAGCGCCAGCACCGCGGCGGCCGCCAAGATACGCTGAACAGCGAACATGTGCCGACCTCCTGCGCCGTTGCTGGACGTCCTGCCTTGCTACCGCTCCCCGGTGAAGCCGGGCAAGGCATTGGCCGGATCCTGTCCGCAATTGACGCGCGAATACCTTCCGTACCGCCGAACAGCCGAATTGACTCTGTTAAAAAGCGGCGCTTGTCACGAAGTCTCGGATGCGCGAAACATCGAGGTCGACTCGAATACGCCTGGTTAGCCCATTCATCGACGGTGCGGTCGACAACGATCGGGAGGCGAACATGACCAAGAGCGTGCGGGCGTCCGCGGCAGTGGTGGCTCTGCTCCTGCTGGCGGGGTGCGGAGGGGGGTCCTCGACCGGCGGCGGCGAGGTGCTGGTGGGGCTGGTCACCAAGACCGACACCAACCCGTTCTTCGTCAAGATGAAGGAAGGCGCCCAGCAGGCGGCGGGGACGACGGGCGCGAAGCTCCAGTCGTTCGCGGGCAAGCAGGACGGCGACAACCAGACCCAGGTCGACGCGATCGAGAACCTGATCGGCGCGGGCGCCAAGGGTATCCTCATCACCCCCAACGACTCCAAGGGCATCGTGCCATCGGTGGACAAGGCCCGGCAGGCCGGTCTGCTGGTCATCGCGCTGGACACCCAGCTGGAGCCCGCGGACGCGGCCGACGCCACGTTCGCCACCGACAACTACCAGGCGGGCCTGCTGATCGGGAAGTGGGCCAAGGCGACGTTCGAGAAGTCGGGCAAGCAGGCCAAGATCGCGCTGCTGGACCTGAGCCCGAACCAGGTCTCCGTCGACGTGCAACGGGACCAGGGCTTCCTGGAGGGCTTCGGCGTCGACGTGAAGGACAAGAGCCGCATCGGCGACGAGTCCGACCCGCGGATCGTCGGCCACGACGTGACCGACGGCGCGCCGGAGGGCGGCCGGACCGCGATGGAGAACCTGCTCCAGAAGGACTCCGGCATCACCCTCGTCTACACGATCAACGAGCCCGCGGCGGCGGGCGCGTACGAGGCGTTGAAGGCCGCGGGCAAGGAGAAGGACGTCGTCATCGTGTCCGTCGACGGCGGCTGCCCCGGCGTGGGCAACGTCAAGGACGGGATCATCGGCGCCACCTCCCAGCAGTACCCGTTGAAGATGGCGCAGATGGGCGTGGAGGCGGTCGCGAAGTTCGCCAAGGACGGCACCAAGCCGTCCAACACCGCGGGCAAGGCGTTCGTCGACACCGGCGTCACGCTGATCACCGACCAGCCCGCGTCCGGCGTGGAGTCGAAGGACTCCGCGTGGGGCCTGCAGAACTGCTGGGGCTGAGCGCGGTGACCGCCCTCGACGAGCACCGGTCGCGCTCCCCGCTGTCGCGGTTGCAGCACCTGCTGCACTCGCAGGCCACCATCGGACCCGCGGTCGTCCTGCTGATCGCGGTCGTCGTGTTCGCCCTGCTGTCCGAGCGGTTCCTGCAACCGGCGAACATCTCCCTGGTCCTGCAACAGGTCGCGGTCGTCGGCACCCTCGCCGTCGGCCAGACCATCGTCATCCTCACCGCCGGCATCGACCTGTCCTGCGGCGCGATCATGGTCCTCACCTCGATCGTGATGGCGAAGGTCGCCGCCGAGACCGGCCTGCCCGGACTTCCGGCGCTGCTGCTGGGTTTCCTCGTCGGCACGGTGTGCGGGCTGCTCAACGGCGTGCTCGTCACCCGGCTCAAGCTGCCGCCGTTCATCGTCACGCTGGGCACGCTCAACGTGTTCTTCGCCCTCAACCTCTGGTACTCCGGCAGCGCGACGATCCGCGGCGGCGACATGCCGAAGCTGCTGCTGTGGACCGGCGAGACGTTCACGATCGGCGGCACCCGCGTGACCTACGGGTCGATCATGATGGTGCTGCTGGTGGCGGCCGCGGCGTTCGTGCTGAAGAACACCTCGTGGGGCAGGCACGTCTACGCCACCGGCGACGACCCGGAGGCGTCCCGCCTGTCCGGCATCCGCACAGCCCGCGTGCTGCTCAGCGTGTACGCCACCGCGGGCGCGGTCTACGCGCTGGCGGCGTGGATCCTGATCGGCCGCATCGCCTCCGCCAGCCCGCAGGCGGGCCAGTTCGAGAACCTCGACTCCATCACCGCGGTCGTCATCGGCGGCACCAGCCTGTTCGGCGGCCGCGGCGCGATCGTCGGCTCGCTGATCGGCGCGCTCATCGTCGGCGTCTTCCGCAACGGCCTCGCGCTGGCGGGCGTGGACGTCCTGTGGCAGACGTTCGCCGTCGGCGTCCTGATCATCGCCGCCGTCTCGATCGACCAGTGGATCCGGAAGGTGAAGCCATGACCGAGCCGATCCTGGAGGCCAGGGGCCTGGTCAAGCGGTACGGGCGGGTCACGGCGTTGGCTGGTGCGGATCTCGACCTGCTGCCCGGTGAGATCCTCGCCGTCATCGGCGACAACGGCGCGGGCAAGTCCAGTCTCATCAAGGCGTTGTGCGGCGCGGTCGTGCCGGACGAGGGCGAGATCCGGTTGGACGGCAGGCCGATGTCGTTCGCCACCCCGGTCGACGCGCGGGAGGCGGGCATCGAGACCGTCCACCAGAGCCTCGCCGTGGCCCCGTCGCTCGACATCGCCGCGAACCTCTACCTGGGCCGGGAACTGCGCCGCAAGGGCGTCCTCGGCTCGGTGTTCCGGATGCTCGACCGCACCGGCATGCGCGAGGAGGCCAAGCGCCAGCTGGACGCGCTCGGCATCATGACCATCCAGAACCCCGGCCAAGCGGTGGAAACCCTGTCCGGCGGCCAGCGCCAGGCCGTGGCCGTCGCCCGCGCGGCGGCGTTCGGCAGCCGGGTCGTGATCATGGACGAACCCACCGCCGCGCTGGGCGTCCGCGAGTCCAGGGCGGTGCTGGACCTGATCCTCCAGGTCCGCGACCGCGGCCTGCCGGTCATCCTGATCAGCCACAACATGCCGCACGTCTTCGAGGTCGCCGACCGCGTCCACATCCAGCGCCTCGGCCGCCGCCGAGCCGTCGTGGACCCGAAGTCGATCTCCATGTCCGACGCCGTGGCCATCATGACCGGCGCGATGGAACCACCGGAGTAGCCCCGGCGCGGCGGCGGCCGTCGGACCGCCGCCGCGCTCCGGGTCACGGCGTGAGGTCCGTGGCCGCCAGGAACGAGCCGTCCATGTGGAACGGCGTGGACGTGTGCTCGTGCGTGATGAGCCACGTGCCGTTCTCCTTGCGCAGGCCCGCGGTCATCCGGAACCACAGGGTGAACCCCTCCGGCGACCCGGTCGGCGTCGACGACATCCGGTTGAGCCCGTGGCAGAACGCCACGTCCTCGCCCGCGGTGATCTCCAGGTCGGTCACCTTGTAGTACACCGGGCCGTCGAACCCCGCGAACCACCGCGCGAGCCCCTCCGGGTCGTTCCCGGTGTGGCGCAGCGGCGGGGCCAGGTCGTACTTGACGACGTCCGCCGCGTAGCGGGCCAGCAGGCGGGTGACGTCCTTCGTCTCCATCGCCGCCTCCACGTCGGTCACGACGGCGTGGATCTGCTCGATGTCGCTGGTCATGATGTGCTCCTCAAGGTTCTCCGGATGCTTTTCACCGGGGACGTCGAAGCCGCCCGCCCGGCTTCGACATGTCGGGTGAAGGGATTTTCCGAACCACGCGGAGGCAGTCGTGAAGTACCTGATCCTCATCCAGAGCAACCCCAAGTCGCTGGCCGTCTGGGAGACGCTGTCCGACGAGCAGCGCTACGCGTTCGGCAAGGGCCACATGGAGCTGTCCGCGGAACTGGCCGAGTCCGGTGAGCTGATCGTGTCCGAGGGGCTGGTCGACCCGGCGCTCGGCAAGATGGTGTCCGTGCGCGACGGCAAGGTCCTGACCAGCGACGGACCGTTCGCCGAGGTCAAGGAGCACCTCGCGGGCTTCTACCTGGTCGACGTCGACAGCTACGAGCGGGCCGTCGAGATCGCCGCCAAGGCGCCGGACGCCGCCTACGGCGCGGTCGAGGTGCGGCCGGTGCTCGACATGACCGCCTGGGACCTGTGAGGACGCCGTTCGAGGACCTGCTGCGCGACCTCGCGCCGCAGGTCCTCGGGGCGCTGGTCCGCCGCTACGGCGGGTTCGACACCTGCGAGGACGCCGTCCAGGAGGCCCTGCTGGCGGCGGCCCTGCAATGGCCTTCCGAGGGCGTTCCGGACAACCCGCGGGCGTGGCTGATCACCGTGGCGTCCCGGCGGCGGACCGAGCTGTGGCGCTCCGACTCGGCCCGCCGGAAGCGCGAGGAGACCGTCGCCGCCCTGGCCCTGCCGGAGCCCGATCCGACGCCCGCGGTGGACGACACGCTCACACTCCTGCTGCTGTGCTGCCACCCGTCGTTGACGCGGGTGTCGCAGGTGGCGCTGACGCTGCGCGCGGTGGGCGGCCTGGCGACCGCGGAGATCGCCCGCGCGCTCCTCGTGCCGGAGTCGACCGTGGGCCAGCGCATCAGCCGCGCCAAGCAGCGCGTCAAGGCGGACGGGGCCGAGTTCCGCCTGCCGCCGCCCGAGGAGTTCCCCGACCGGGTGGCGGCGGTGCTCCAGGTGCTCTACCTGATCTTCAACGAGGGGTACACGGCCAGTTCCGGCACGTCCCTCAACCGCGTCGACCTCACGTCCGAGGCGATCCGGCTGACCAGGCAGCTCCACGACCGCCTCCCCGCCGACGGCGAGGTCACCGGGCTGCTGGCGCTGATGCTGCTCACCGACGCCCGCAGGCCCGCGCGGACGCTCGCCGACGGCAGCCTGGTCCCGCTCGCGGAGCAGGACCGCGGCACGTGGGACGCCGTCGCCATCGCGGAGGGCGTGGCCCTCGTGACGGACGCGCTGGCGACCACGGCCATCGGCCCGTACCAGCTGCAAGCGGCGATCGCGGCCGTGCACGACGAGGCGGCGCGGGCGGAGGACACCGACTGGACGCAGATCCTGGGCCTGTACGAGCTGCTCAACGCCACCGCGCCCGGCCCGATGGTGACCCTCAACCGGATCGTCGCCCACGCCATGGTCCACGGCCCGCTGCCCGCGTTGGCGCACCTGGCGGCGGCCGAGGCGGACCCCGCACTGGCGGGCCACCACCGCGTGCACGCCGTCCGCGCCCACCTGCTGGACCTGGCGGGCGACCACGAGGCCGCCAGGGAGCACTACCTCACGGCCGCCAGGACCACCCTCAGCCTGCCGGAGCGGCGGTACCTGGAGGCAAGAGCCCGCGGTTGACCTCCGCCAGGTCCTGCGCGTACGCGGCCAGCGACCGGTTGTACCTGGTCAGGTGCGGGGCCAGCGCGGTCAACGCCAGCACGACCGCCTCCCGCTCACGCCCGACGCTGGTCAGCGCCAGCGCGAGGAACGCCCGCAGCTCGTCCCCCAGCTCGTCGAAGTCCTCGTCCAGCTCGGCCGTCAGCAGCTCGACGCTCACCTCGGCCTGCCCCAGGTTCCGCAACGAGCTGGCCAGCTGGATCACCGCTCGCCGACGCCGCAGCCCGGTCAGGCCGCTGGCGAGCGCCGCCCGGTAGTGCTCGACCGCCTGCTCGGGGTGGCCGGTCGAGTCGAACGCGGCCCCCTGCTCGAACAGCCCGACCGGGTCGTCCGCGGGCCGCTCCGAGACCAGCTCGGCCATCGCGGCCAGGAAGTCGTCCTCGGACCGCTCGTCCAGCGAGTCCCACAGCAGCAGGAGCCGCCGTCCCCAGTCCTCTTCGTCCATGCGGGTGATCGTAAGCTGGCCCCATAGCCACCATCAGCCAATCCTTCACCGTCGAGGCCCCGCCCGAGCACGTCTGGGCCGGCCTGCGCGACGTCGGCGCCGTGCACGAGCGCCTCATCCCCGGTTACGTCACGGCGACCCGCCTCGACGGCCACCACCGCTACCTGACCATGGCCGACGGCTGGGTCGTCCACGAGCTGGTCGTCGGCGTGGACGACGAGGCCCGGCGGCTCGCGTACGCCGTCGTGGACGGCGGCAGGCCCGCGCTGGAGCACCACCACGCGGCGTTCCAGGTGTTCGCCGACGGCCCGGACCGCAGCCGGGTCGTGTGGACCACCGACCTGCTCCCGGACACCGCCGCGCCCGAGGTCCGCCTGCGCGTGGCCCGCGGCTCCGAGGTCATGGCGGCGGCGCTAGCACGAAAAGCCTGACCGGACCAGATCGTTCACCCGACCGTCCCGCATCCCGGACGCTGCGGCGCGACCCCCGTTCGCGCTGTAACTCTGGTGGGGACAGGAAGTTCGGGTGAGAAGAGGGTCGGCATGGCTGGCACGTCACCACTGCACCTCGCGGTCGCGTTGGACGGCGCGGGCTGGCACCCCGCCGCGTGGCGCGAGGCCGACGCGAGGCCGCGTGAGCTGTTCTCCGGCCGCTACTGGCTCGACCTGGTCCAGGAGGCGGAACGCGGCCTGCTCGACTTCGTGACGATCGAGGACTCGCTCGGCCCGCAGTCGACGCTGCTCGACGGCCACGACGACCGGGTCGACCAGGTCAGGGGCAGGCTCGACGCGGTGCTGATCGCCGCCCGCGTCGCCCCCGTGACCACCCGGATCGGCCTGGTGCCGACCGCGATCGTCACCCACACCGAGCCGTTCCACCTGTCCAAGGCCATCGCGACCGTCGACCACGCGAGCCTCGGCCGCGCGGGCTTCCGCCCGGTCATCACGGCGAGGGCCTCCGACGCGAAGCACTTCGGCCGCCGCGACGTGCCGGTGCTCCAGGGGTACGACCCCGCGGACCCCCGGTTGGCGGACCTGTTCGACGAGGCAGCCGACTACGTCGAGGTCGTCCGGCGGCTGTGGGACAGCTGGGAGGACGACGCCGAGATCCGCGACGCCGCGACCGGCCGCTTCGTGGACCGGGACAAGCTGCACCGGATCGACTTCGAGGGCCGCTGGTTCTCGGTGCGCGGCCCGTCCATCACGCAGCGCCCGCCGCAGGGCCAGCCGATCGTGAGCGCCTTGGCGCACAACGACCTCGCGTACCGGTTCGCGGTGCGCGCCGCGGACGTGGTGCACGTGACCCCGTTCGACACCGGCGACGTGCACCGCATCCTCGGCGAGGTGTCCGGTGTGCCGCACGCCTTCGGCGAGCTGGTGGTGTTCCTGGACGACGTGCCGGGCGCGGCCGCGTCCCGCAAGGAAAGGCTGGACTCCTTGGACGGCCGGGAGTTCACGTCCGACGCGCTGGTGTTCACCGGCACCGCGGGCGAACTGGCCGACCTGCTCCTCGCGTGGCGCGAAGCGGGCCTGTCCGGGTTCCGGCTGCGCCCCGGAGCCGTGCCGCACGACCTGGAAGCGATCACCAGGGCGCTGGTGCCGGAACTCCAGCGCCGCGGCGCGTTCCGCACGGAGTACGAGGCCGACACCCTGCGCGGGCTGCTCGGCCTGGCCCGCCCCGCCAACCGCTACGCCCCGGCCTGAGATCGAGGATGACGATGACCGAGCCGCGCAAGCAGGTCCACCTCGCCGTGCACTTCCCCGGCGTGAACAACACCACCGTGTGGAGCGACCCGCGGTCGGGCAGCCACATCGACTTCAGCTCGTTCGAGCACCTCGCGAAGACCGCCGAGCGGGCCAAGTTCGACTTCCTGTTCCTCGCCGAGGGCCTGCGGCTGCGGGAGTACGCGGGCCAGATCCACGACCTGGACGTCGTCGGCAGGCCCGACACGTTCACCGTGCTGGCTGCGCTGGCCGCCGTCACCGACCGCCTCGGCCTGGCGGGCACGATCAACTCCACGTTCAACGAGCCCTACGAGGTGGCCCGCCAGTTCGCCACGCTGGACCACCTGTCCGACGGGCGCGCGGCGTGGAACGTCGTCACGTCGTGGGACGCGTTCACCGGCGAGAACTTCCGCCGCGGCGGCTTCCTCCCGGCCGACCAGCGCTACGACCGCGCCGACCGGTTCATGCGGACGGCGTGGGAGCTGTTCGACTCGTGGCGCGGCGACGAGGTCGTGGCGGACAAGGAGTCCGGCCGCTTCCTCAGCGACCCGACCGCGGGCACGTTCAGCCACCGCGACGACCACTTCGACATCGCGGGCCGCTTCGGCGTGCCCCGCAGCCCGCAGGGCCGTCCGGTGATCTTCCAGGCGGGCGACTCCGACGGCGGCCGCGAGTTCGCCGCCGCCACGGCCGACGCGATCTTCAGCAGGCACAGCGAGATCGAGGCGGGCAAGGCGTTCTACACCGACGTCAAGGACCGCCTGGCCAAGTACGGCCGCAAGCACGAGGACCTGCTGGTGCTGCCCGCGGCGACGTTCGTGCTCGGCGACACCGACGCCGAGGCGCAGGACATCGCCGCGGAGGTGCGCCGCCAGCAGACCAGCGGCCCCACCGCCATCAGGCAACTGGAGGAGGTCTGGAACCGCGACCTCTCCTCCTACGACCCCGACGGCCCCCTCCCGGACGTGGACCCGATCGCGGGCGAGAACACCGTCGTGAAGGGCAGGGCCAGCGTCCGCATGCACCGCGACCCGTTGGCCGTCGCCAAGCAGTGGCGTGAACTGGCGGAAGCGAAAGGACTGTCCATTCGCGACCTAGCCATCCACGTGTCGGGCAAGCAGACCTTCATCGGCTCCCCGGAAACCGTCGCCGAGGCGATCAACCACGCCGTCCAGGAGAACGCCAGCGACGGCGTCATCCTGGTCCCCCACATCACACCGGGCGGCTTGGACGAATTCGCCGACAAGGTCGTGCCACTCCTCCAGGAACGCGGCGTCTTCCGCACCGACTACGAGGGCACCACCCTGCGCTCCCACCTCGGCTTGGCGGACCTCCCATGACCGACAGACCCCCATCAGACCCAGTCCTGGCCTCCCTCCTAGGAGCCCACGCCCACCTGTCCGAATCCAAAGGCAAAGCCATCCGCTACCACCCCGAGGTAGCCGGTTTCACGACCCTGCAAGGAGAACGCGACGCCGAGGCCTGGCGCGACCTGGCCGCCCTGGTAGGCCCAGGCCAACAGGTCTCCATCTCCGACCCACCACCAGACTGGGAAATCGAGTGGGTCGGCGAGGGCGTACAACTGGTGGCCGTCTCCCTCGACACCACCCCCGACCCCCAGGCACGCGTACTCGGCCCAGCCGACGTCCCGGAAATGCTTGACCTGGTAGCCCGCACCGAACCGGGCCCGTTCCGCAACCGCACCATCGAAATGGGCACCTACCTGGGCATCCACGACAACGGCACCCTGATCGCCATGGCAGGCGAACGCGTACGCCCACCGGGCTGGACCGAAATCAGCGCGGTCTGCACAGACCCGAACCACAGAGGCAAAGGCCTGGCCACCCGCCTAGTCCGCGCAGTAGCCCACGGCATAGTCACCAGAGGCGACCGCCCCTTCCTCCACGCCACAGCCACGAACACCAACGCCATCAGACTCTACGAATCCCTGGGCTTCGAACTGGTGGGCCACCGAAAGTTCACCATCGCCCGCACCCCGATCTGACTCGTGTTCCCGGCGCTGGTTGGGACTGGAGCCTCTTGACTGGCTGGCCGGGCCCTCGCTTGGCTCCAGTCTTGATCTTGGCTTTGGCTTTGGCTTGAATACCCGCCCCCGCACGCAACTGGACCAGACGGCCTGATCACTCCCCTCCCTGCACCCCGATCCGAAGCGCCTTCGCACCCGTTTTGTCTTGTCAAGGC
>NZ_JBHYHC010000128.1:0-27563 GCF_042738955.1 Umezawaea sp. NPDC059074 | reverse complement strand
CGCCTGCCACTCCCCATACACACCCCCCCCCCCCAAACACAAAGCGGCCCCCCTCGCGGGGGGGGGGTCCCCCTTCTCGGTCTTGGCGTTGTCTAGCCGCGCAGCTTGTTGCGCGAGCGCTCGCGGCCGCGGAGGTTCGCGTCCAGGATCAGCTTGCGGACCCGGACGACGTCCGGGGCCACCTCGACGCACTCGTCGGAGGCGCAGAACTCCAGCGCTTCCTCGAGCGACAGCTTGCGCGGGCGGGCCAGGGTCTCCATGACGTCCGCGGAGGACTGGCGCATGTTCGTGAGCTTCTTCTCGCGGCAGACGTTGATGTCCAAGTCCTCGGCGCGCGGGTTCTCGCCGACGACCATGCCCTCGTACGCGTCCGCGCCGGGCTCGACGAAGAACGTGCCGCGGTCGGCCAGCTGGATCATCGCGTAGGCGGTGATCATGCCGGAGCGGTCCGCCACGAGGGAGCCGTTGTGGCGGGTGCGGATCTCGCCCGCCCACGGGCCGTAGCCCTCGGAGACGGCGTTGGCGATGCCGGTGCCGCGGGTCTCCGTGAGGAACTCCGTGCGGAAGCCGATGAGGCCGCGCGACGGGATCACGTAGTCGAGCTTCACGCGGCCCGAGCCGTGGCCGGACATGTTCTCCATGCGGCCCTTGCGGTTCGCGAGGAGCTGGGTGACCGCGCCGAGGTGCTCCTCGGGGGCGTCGATGGTGACGCGCTCGAACGGCTCGTGCAGCTTGCCGTCGACCTGGCGGGTGACCACCTGCGGCTTGCCGACGGTCAGCTCGAAGCCCTCGCGGCGGATCTGCTCGACCAGGATGGCGAGGGCCAGCTCGCCACGGCCCTGCACCTCCCACGTGTCGGGGCGCTCGGTCGGGAGGACGCGGATCGAGACGTTGCCGACCAGCTCCGAGTCGAGGCGGGCCTTGAGGACGCGGGCCGTCAGCTTGGTGCCGCCGCCACGACCGGCCAGCGGCGAGGTGTTCACGCCGATGGTCATCGAGATGGCGGGCAGGTCGACGGTGATGCGCTCGAGCGGCACCGGGTTCTCGGCGTCGGCGAGCGTGTCGCCGATCGTGATGTCCGGGATGCCCGCGATGGCGACGAGGTCGCCCGCGTGGGCCTCCTCGGTCGGCACGCGGTCGAGCGCCTCGGTGATCAGCAGCTCGGTGATGCGGACGCGCTGGGTCGTGCCGTCCTCGCGGCACCAGGCCACGTAGTCGCCCTTGCGCATGTGGCCCGAGTGGATGCGGCACAGCGCGATGCGGCCGAGGAACGACGACGCGTCGAGGTTCGTGACCAGCGCCTGGAGGGGCGCGTTCACGTCGCCGCGCGGGGCGGGGATGTGGTTGAGCAGCACCTCGAACAGGGTGTCGAGGTTCTCCTCGTCCGGGAGGCCGCCGTCGGCGGGCTGGGTCATGCTGGCGCGACCGGCGCGGGCCGACGCGTACACGACCGGGAGGTCGAGCACGGAGTCGTCGGCGCCGACCTCGGCGGCCAGTTCGAGCAGCAGGTCGTGTGCCTCGTCGACGACCTCGCTGATGCGGGCGTCGGGGCGGTCGACCTTGTTGACGACCAGGATCACGGGCAGGCCCGCGGCCAGGGTCTTGCGCAGCACGAAGCGGGTCTGCGGGAGCGGGCCCTCGCTGGCGTCGATGAGCAGCACGACGCCGTCGACCATGGAGAGGCCGCGTTCGACCTCGCCGCCGAAGTCGGCGTGGCCGGGGGTGTCGACGACGTTGATCGTCACCGGACCGTCGGGGGTCTCCCTGCGGACCGCGGTGTTCTTCGCGAGGATGGTGATGCCCTTCTCGCGCTCGAGGTCACCGGAGTCCATGACTCGGTCGACGAGTTCGGCGCGAGCCGAGAACGCTCCGGACTGCCGGAGCATGGCGTCGACGAGGGTGGTCTTGCCGTGGTCAACGTGCGCGACGATCGCGACGTTGCGCAGGTCAGCACGCACCTGAGCGGGCGATTCGTTGATCGACGCGGTGGCCGTGGGCACGCGGAACTCCTAGAGCTGGAAGTCGAGGAAGGGGGCCAGCGCCAGGACGGAGATCGCGCACAGCCTTCACAAGAGTACCGGCTCCGTTGCCAATACCACACATCGCGGAGGGTGAGGTCAGCCTCACCTAGTCTGGGAATGAACCCTACGGGAGGAGCGCGCGAGGCGTGGTCAAGCTGAAGAAGAAGTGCTGCCGGTCGAAGCCGCAGTGCAGGCGGTGCCCGGTTCCGGCGCTGTTCAAGGCACGTGACAAGGCCCGGAAGAAGGCGCTCGAGAAGGCCGAGAAGCTGCTCGCCAAGGAAGCGGGCACGAAGCCCGGCAAGAAGGCCGCGAAGAAGCTCCGCAAGAAGGCGGAGAAGAAGGCCGCGAAGAAGGCGGCCTGACCCGCCCGTCCGGTCCCCTTCGGCCGGATGGTTCGGGACGGGCCCCGCCGTCAGGCCGGGATGGCCTCGTTGAGCTTCGTCAGCTCCGGAGCCGTCCGCGTCGCGCGGAACTCGGTCACCTCGTAGCGGGCCAGCCGCTGCACCACGTACGGGCAGGTCGCCATGATGGCGTCGAGCTTCCCGCGGGTCATGGCCTTGGCGATGATCACGACCCCGTCCGGCGGCACCTGGCGGCCCGAGACGAGGAAGTGCCCGGCCTCGTACTGCTTGGCCGACCACGCCACGTGGTCGGGCAGGGCGAGGTCGACGACGTCCAACGAGCGGGTGAACTTCAGTACGACGATGTACATAGAAGAAATGTAGACCCGCCAGACAACGGCCGAACACGATAAGCTCGCGGCCATGCGCAGTCTTCACACGTTCTGGTGGCCCGCCTCCTGGCGGCCGTAGAACTGTGCGTTGAAGACGACCACAGGCCGCCCGCTCGGGCGGCCTTCGTCATGTCTGGGGTCCCGCGCCGACGGGTGGCACACCTGTCGAAGGGACCCACCATGATCAGGCTCTCCGCCATCACCCCGTCCGGCCACGTCCAGCTGGGCAACTACCTCGGGGCCATCCGCCGCTGGGCGGCCGAGGGCACCGAGCAGGACGTGTACTTCATCAGCGACCTGCACGCGATGACGACCTCGCACAACCCGGCGAAACTCCGCTCCCTGACGCGCGAGCAGCTCGCGCTGCTCATCGCCGCCGGTGTCGACCCGCACTCCGTGTCGGTCCAGTCCGACCTGGTCCGCGAACTGGGCGCGCTGACGTGGATCCTGGAGTGCACCTGCACGTACGGCGAGGCCGCGCGGATGATCCAGTTCAAGGAGAAGTCCGCGGGCCGCGACTCGGTCCGCCTGAGCCTGCTCACGTACCCGGTGCTCATGGCGGCGGACATCCTGTTGCAGGGCGCGCACGAGGTGCCGGTCGGCGACGACCAGCGGCAGCACGTGGAGCTGGCGAGAGCGTTGGCGAAGCGGTTCAACGGCACGTACGGCGAGGTGTTCGTGATGCCGCGCGGCACGGTCCCCCCGACCGCGTCACGGGTGCGCGACCTGACGGATCCGACCAGGAAGATGGCCAAGTCGGCCTCGGACGCGGCGGGCACGGTGTTCGTCCTGGACCCACCGGACCTGATCCAGCGCAAGATCAAGCGAGCCGTCACGGACACCCTGAACCAGCTGGTCTACGCCCCGGAGAAGCAGCCGGGCGTCGCCAACCTGCTGGAGATCATCGCCGCGTGCACCGGCAAGGCCCCGGACGAGATCGCGGCCGGGTTGGGCAGCTACGCGGAGCTGAAGGACGTGGCGTCGGAGGCCGTCGTGGAGGAACTGCGAGGAGTCCGGGAACGCACGGTGGCCCTCCTCGACGACGCCGCTGAACTGGACCGCATCCGCGCCGAAGGCGCCCACCGCGCCCGCACGCGCGCACAGCACCGGCTGGACGCGGCACTCCGGATGACCGGCCTGGGATGAGGCGGTAGGTGGGCGCGGCTCAGCCGCGCCCACCCCTCTAAGCCGAGAACAGGAGGTCCCTCAACCCCGGCACCAGCACGCGGTCCGCGGGTAGCCAGTCCAGCGCGTCCAGGTCCGACGGGCCGATCCACCGCACGGCCCGGTGTTCGCGCGCCTCGGGCTCGCCGGACTCCAGCGATGCCGCGAACACGCGCAGCAGCAGGTCCGTCCGCAGCGGCACGTCCGGTCCGACCTGCTCCCCCAGCGTGATCTCCACGCCCAGTTCCTCGGCGCACTCCCGCGCCAACGCCTCGCCGTCCGACTCGCCGTGGTCGACGCGCCCGCCGGGCACCTCCCACTTGCCCGCCGCCTCGACCGGGAAGTCGCGCTGCTGCACCAGCAGCATCCCGTCGCGCACGATGGCCGCCCCCACGACGACGTCCGCGTCCACCAGCTGCAACGCCCTCCGCGACACCGCCCCGGCCCGCGCTTCGAGGATCTTCAACGCCAACCCGCGCCCGACCACCACGTCGGCCAGCCGCCCGAACGGGCCGCCGGGGCTGGTCCACTCGACGGCGTCGACGACCAGCGTGCCGCCGCCGGTCTCCACCAGGTCCGTCGTCAGCGCCAGCATGGGCAGCGGGCCGTCGACCAGGGCCGCGGCGACGCCGGTGGTGTCGGCGCGGGTGACGACGAGCTTGCCGCGCACCGGGCCGACCGAGCCGAAGAGTTCCGCGCCGACGTGCAGGATGCCGGAGCCGCCGGAGATGCGGACGCCCAGGCCGCGGACGGAGGACGCGAGCAGGCGGCCGTCGAGGAGCGCGCCCGCGACGGTTCGGACGGGCGCTTCGACGAGCGTGGTCGCGCGGAGATCGGGCACGGCCGAATACTGCCATTCACCTGTGAAATCAACGGTAAGCGGGCCACCGGACCTCGAACCGCGCGCCGCCCTGCGGGGACTCCAGCACCCGGACGCTGCCCTTGCGCTGCCGGACCAGGTGGGCGACGAGCGCGAGACCGAGGCCGAAGCCGCCGGTCGCGCGGCCCCGGTGCTCCTCCACGCGGTAGAAGCGGTCGAAGATCCGGGACCAGTGCTCGGACGGGATGCCGTGGCCGTCGTCGTCGACGATCAGCCGGATCTCGCGGGCCGCGGGCAGCACGGAGATGCGGATCAGGCTGGTCGCGTAGCGGGAGGCGTTGCGGACCAGGTTGTCGACGACCAGCTCGACCTCGGTGCGGGTCGCGGACACCATGCACGCGCTCATCGGGGCCGCCACCTGCACCAGCAGGTCGTGCGACGGCATCCGGTCGACGGCCGCGTGCACCTGGAGGACCAGGTCCACGGGTTCGGCGCGCGGGATCTCGCCCGCGTCGGCGCGGGCCAGGATGAGCAGGGCGTCGACGAGTTCGGAGAGGCGCTCGGACTCCTCGACGACGGATTCGAGGACCTCCAGCGAGAAGTCCGGGTCGGGGTGGGCGACGGCGACCTCGGCCTGGGCGCGCACGGACGTGACCGGCGAGCGCAGTTCGTGGGCGGCGTCGCCGGTGAACCGCCGCAGCCGCTCGGTGGCCTCGTCCCGGCGGGTCAGCAGGCCGTTCAACGCCTCCGCAAGCGCTTGCAGCTCGTCCCGCGACTCGGGCACGGGCAGGCGTTCGCCGCGGGGCAGCTGGGCCGCCGCGACGCGCATCCGCTCGACCGGGCGCAGCGACGAGCGGACCGACAGCCACGTGGCGATGCCGACCAGCAGCGCCACCAACGACGTGGCGACGGCCAGCCAACGGGTGCCGAGGTCGTTGGCCCCCGTGTAGCCGATGAGGCTGTCACCCGCGACGACGAGCCTCGGCGTGCCGTCGGGGGCGGTGTCCACGCGGCCCTGCCAGCGCATGGCGCTCACGCCGTTCTCGCGCAGCACGGGGTGGCCGGACTTGAGCGTCCGCACCTCGGCGGGCGTCAGGTCCGGCGCGGGCAGGCCGTCCAGCGGGGCTCCGGCGGTGTCCAGGATCCGCACGGACGGGCCGGAGCCGAGCGCCACGGCCTTGGTCAGCTCGGAGTCGACGGCGCTGATCTGCACGCGGCCGATCAGGCTCGGGGCGAGGCTGGTGAACGCCATCAGGCACAGCCACGCCACGCCGGTGGCCACCACGGTGATCCGGAAGCGCAGCGTGCGCCGGAACCACCACCGCCGCGGGTTCACCTACGGGCCGCCCGCTGCACGGTCGCGCCGAGCGCCGCGTCGAGGTCGGCGGTGGAGGCGAGGTAGCCGTGGCCGCGGACCGTGCGCACGACCTCGCCCGCGCCCATGGCGTCGAGCTTGCGCCGCAGGTAACCGACGTACACCTCGACGGCGTTGCGGGTCGCGGCCTGCTCGTCGCCCCACACGGTGCGCAGCAGCTCGTCCTTCGTGACGACGGACCCGGCGCGGCTGGCCAGCACGTCCAGCACGGCGTACTCGCGGGGGCTCAGCGCGACCGGCTCCCCCGCCCACGTGACCTCGCGCAGCGCCCGGTCCACGACCAGTTCGCCCAGCTTGAGCCTGCGCCGGGAGTTGCCGCCGGAGTTGCGCCGCAGCAGCGCCCGCACCTGCGCCACCAGCACCACGAACGAGAACGGCTTCACCAGGTAGCCGTCCGCGCCGAGGTCGAGGCCGTCCGCCTGGTCGATCTCGCCGTCCTTCGCCGACACCATCAGCACCGGCGTGCGCACGCCCTCGGCGCGCATCCGCTGGAGCACGCGGTAACCGGACAGGCCGGGCAGCATGATGTCGAGCAGCACGACGTCGAACGCGCCGGTCAACGCGACGCGCAGCGCGTTCGGGCCGTCGGCGGCCGTCACGACCTCCATGCCCTCCGCGGACAGGCCCCGCTCCAGCGCTCGCCGAACACCGATCTCGTCGTCGACAACCAGCACCCGTGGTCTCACACCCGCAAGCATGCCGCCTGAGGGGGACAATCGGCTGGGGATCTCAGCGGTCTCTCAGGCTCTCAGCGCGGTCTCAGCACGGGTTGGGCACTGTCTGTGGTGTCGGACGGCACACGGCTGACCGGCAGGTGGAGGAGGGGACATGAACAGGAGAAGGGTGACCGTGGCCATCGCGGCGGCCGGGGTGGTCGCCGGGGTAGCCGGTCTGGGGGTGCTGGCGATGCCCGCCGGCGCTGGGCCCGCACCTGTGCTGCCTCAGGTCGACGCGCAGTCGCTCGTCGAGTCGGTGCTCACGGCCAAGCCCGCCGCGTTCGGCGGCACGGTCGACGTGAACAACAGCCTGGGCATCCCGGCCATCGCCGGTCTGCCGCAGCTGTCCGACGGCGCCAGCCAGGTCCGGATGTGGACGGACGGCCAGGGCAAGGCCCGCGTGTCGCTGCCGACCGGCGGCTCCGAGCGGACCATCGTCGACGACGGCACGACGCTCTGGTCGTGGAACTCGGAGACGCAGACCGTGACCAAGACGCCGCACGGCGCGGAGGCCGCGAAGCCGGACATGGGTCTCGGCCTCGGGCTCGGCCAGGACGGCAAGCCGCTGGAGCCGGTGCAGCTGGCGCGCGACGTCGTGTCCGAGATCGAGAAGTCCAGCGTCGTGACGGTCGACGGCACGGCCCGCGTGGCCAACCGCCCGGCCTACGAGCTGGTGCTCACGCCGAAGCCCACCGAGCGGACGGTGCTGCGCGAGGTGCGCGTCGCGGTCGACTCGGAACTGCGGATGCCGCTGCGCGTGTCGCTGCTGACCAACGGCACCGACGAGCCCGCCGTCCAGGTCGGTTTCTCCGAGCTGACGGTCGGCGCGCAGGACGCGGCGCTGTTCCAGTTCACGCCGTCGGCGAGCGCGAAGGTCGAGGAGCAGAAGCTCGAGGCCCCGTCCGACCAGGACAAGGCCGACGCCGAGAAGGCTCTGGGCGAGGCGTCGCCGCAGGTCGTCGGCGACGGCTGGGACACCGTGATCGTCGCGAAGACCCCGGCCGAGGCCCTCTCGGGCGTGCAGCTCCCGGCCGAGGACAAGCCGGAGCACCGCGGCCCCGGCGCGAGCGGCGCCAACCCGCAGGACCTGCTGAAGCAGCTGGGCAAGCAGATCAGCGGCCCGTGGGGCAGCGGAACGCTGATCAGCACCAAGATCGGCAACGCCCTGCTCGCCGACGACGGCCGGATCGCGCTCGGCGCGGTGCCGGAGCAGGTGCTGACCGAGGCGATCGGCCAGGTGAAGTGACCACTTCGACCAGCGCACGGGTGGAGTCCGCTTCGGCGGGCTCCACCCCGGTCCTCGCCGCGCGCACGCGAGGACTGCGCAAGACGTACGGCAGCACGGTCGCGGTGGACCGGGTGGACCTGGACCTGCCCGAGGGCGCGGTGCTGGGGATGCTCGGGCCGAACGGGTCGGGCAAGACGACGACGATCCGGATGCTGCTGGGGCTGGTGCGGCCCACCGAGGGGACGGTCGAGCTGCTCGGGCGGGCGTTGCCCGACGGGGCGGCCGCGTCGTTGCCGCACGTCGGTGCGCTGGTCGAGGGGCCGGGCTTCCACCCGTTCCTGTCGGGCCGGGAGAACCTGCGGCGCGTCGCCGCGTTCGAACCGCTGCTGGCGACCGGGTCGGTCAAGCAGGCCGTGGAGGACGCCGTGGAACGCGTCGGGCTCGCGCAGGCCGCGCACCGGCGCTACCGGGGCTATTCGCTGGGCATGAAGCAGCGGCTCGGGTTGGCGGCGGCGCTGCTGGTGCCGCGCAAGCTGATCGTGCTGGACGAGCCGACGAACGGCCTCGACCCGGCGGGCACCCGCGAGGTGCGGAAGGTCATCGGCGACCTGCACGCGGCGGGCAGCACGGTGCTGGTGTCGTCGCACCTGCTCAGCGAGATCGAGGCCACGTGCACGCACGTTGCCGTGCTGCACCGGGGAACCGTGGTGGCGCAAGGGGAACTGGCCGAGCTGCTGCACTCCGACAGCACCGCGCTCCAGGTGACGACGTCCGATGTGGACAGTGCGCTCACCGCGCTGCGGGCGGCCCGGATCTCGGCCCGCCCGTCCACCGAGGGCGTCCGGGTCGAGCTGATCGGCACGACCGCGCCCGCCGTCTTCCAGACGCTCGTGCAGGCGGGCGTGGAGATCCACGAGGCCGTCCGCCAGCGCACCGGCCTCGAGGAGCTGTTCGCCCGGCTCACCGAGGCCGAGGAGTCCGACCACCTGTCCGCTGTGGACACCAACGAGGGGGCACGATGACCACGGCTGTCGCCACGCGCGCCCCGTTGACCCGGCAGCTGCGCTCGGAGCTGCGCTGGATCGTGCGCCGCCCGCGCACGGTGATCGGGTTGGGGCTGCTGTGCGTGGTCCCGATCCTGGCCGGTGTCGGCCTCTGGTTCGCCGTCGACAACACCCAGGGCCCGGCCGGTCCGGGGCTCGCGGCGATCATCGCGGGCAACGGGCTCGTCCTGCCGATCTTCACCCTGTTCCTGTCGCTGCCGTTGCTGCTGCCGCTGGTCGGCGCGATCTGGGCGGCCGACGGCCTGGCGGGCGAGGCCAACAACGGCACGCTGCGCGGTCTGCTGGTCGCGCCGGTGGGCCGGATCCGGCTGCTGGGCATCAAGGCGTTCGGGATCGCCGTCATGTCGCTGTTCGCGGTGACGCTGATGGCCGTCGTCGGCGTGATCACCGGTGTGGCCCTGTTCGGCATGGACGGGATGCTCACGGTGTCCGGCACGACGCTGTCGACCGGCGCGGCGCTGGGCCGGATCGTGCTGACGATCCTGCTGGTGACGTTCCAGATGTGGGCCGTCGCCGCGGTGGCGCTGGCGATCTCCGCGTGCACCGAGCACCCGCTGGTGGTGATGGCCGCGACCATGGCCGGGCTCATCGTGTTCGCCGTGCTCGGCGCGTTCAGCTCGCTGGACTGGCTCCAGCCGTACCTGATCACCTCGGCGTGGAACGGCCTGACCGACGTGATGCGCGACCCGATGCCGACCGGGGAGCTGTGGAACAGCACCGGGTTGGCCGCGTGCTACCTGGTGATCGGCCTGTCACTCGCCACGATCCGCCTGGTCACCAAGGACGGCTAGCCCGTCCGGGTCGACGACGAGTCGCACCCGATCGCCGAGCGCCGGTGGCTCGGCGATCGGGGCGACGGCTTCGAACTCCTCGTCCCGCACGGTCACCAGCAGCCGCACGTGGTCGCGGCGGTGCACCCGTTCCTCCACCACGCCTTCCAGCGGCCCGTCGGGGTCGACGCGCAACGCCGTGGAGCGCAGTCCGACGCGCCCCGGAACGGTGATCCCCAGCAGCTCCAGCGCCAGGTCCGCGGGCAGGATCTTCCCGCACCCCAGGAACTTCGCAGTCTCCACGTCGACCGGCGACCGCCACACCTCCGTCGGCGGCCCGACCTGCCGGATCCGCCCGGCCCGCATCACCGCGACCCGGTCGGCGAGCGTGAACGCCTCGTCGTGGTCGTGCGTCACGACCAGCGCCGTTGCCCCGGCCTCGCGCAGCAACCGCGCCAGGTCGACGGCCAACTGCTCGCGCAACGCCCGGTCCAGCGCCGACAGCGGCTCGTCCAGCAGCAGCAAGCGGGGTCGAGGGGCCAACGCCCGCGCCAGCGCGACGCGCTGCTGCTCGCCGCCGGACAACTCCGTGACCCGCCGCTTCTGGTAGCCGCCGAGGCCGACCAGTTCGAGGAGTTCGGCCACGCGCTTGTGCCGCGCCTCGGCCTCCACGCCGTGCATCCGCATCCCGAACGCCACGTTGCCCGCCACGTCCCGGTGCGGGAACAGCTGCCCGTCCTGGAACACCAGGCCGAAGCCCCTGCGGTGCACCGGGACACCGGCCAGGTCCTCGTCGTCCCACGCCACGACGCCCGCGCTCGGCCGTTCCAGGCCCGCGACCGCGCGCAGCAGCGTCGACTTGCCGCAGCCGGACGGGCCGAGCAGCGCCACCACCTCGCCGTCCGCGACCTCCAGGTCGACCTCGGCCACCGCTTCGACGGCGCCGTACCGGACGCCGACCCCGTCGATCCGCAGCGACATCAGAACTCCCCACTGCTGGGCACGCGCAGCTTCTCGATCAGCAGCACCGCGGCGACCGTGACCACCATCAGCAGCGCGCACGCGGCGTACGCCATCTGGCTGTTGAGCTGGCCGGGCCGGGACATCAGCCGCGCGATCACGATCGGCAGCGTCGGCGACTCCGGCCGCGCCAGGAAGCTGGTCGCCCCGAACTCCCCCAGCGCCACCACGAACCCGAACCCGGCCGCCGCCACCAGCGACCGCCCGGCCAACGGCAGGTCCACCTCGCGCCACACCCGCCACGGGCTCGCGCCGAGCGTCGCGGCGGCCTGCCGCAACCGCTCGTCGACCGCGCGCAGCACCGGCAGCACGATCCGCACGATCAGCGGCGTCACGACCAGCGCCTGCGCCAACGGCACCAGCACGGGCGACGTGCGGAGATCACCGGGCAACGCGTCCATCGTGATCAGGTACCCGAACCCCACCGTCACCGCGGACACGCCCAGCGGCAGCATCAACGCCGTGTCGAGCGCTTCCCCGATCCCCCAGGGCGTTCGCCCACGCCGCAACCCGACCAGCACGACGGCCGAGAACACCCCGATCGTCAACGCCAGCAGCATCGCGTCGGTGGCCGTGCGCACCGAGTTCATCGCCGCGTCGACCCCGGAGACGGCCAACGTCCCCCGCTCCCCCGTCCCGGTCAGCGCCCGGTACCCCGCCAGGCTCCAGCCGTCCACTGTGGACAGCGACCGCACGACCAGCCCCACCACGGGCACCAGCAGCGTGAGCACCACGGCGAACGCCGCCGCGACCACCCCCCACTCCCCACCGGTGGGCCTGCGCACCACGTCCGCCTGCCCGCGCAACGACAACGCCGTCTCGCGCCGCCGTCGCGCCAGCCCGCCGAGCAGCAGCACCGCGAGCACGGCGGCGAACTGGAGCAGCGACAAAGCCGCGGCCCCGGACAGGTCGAACAGCTCGACCGTGCGCAGGTAGATCTCGGTCTCCAACGTCCGGTACCGCGCCCCGCCGAGCACCAGCACGACCCCGAAACTGGTGGCGCAGAACAGGAACACCACCGACGCCGCCGACCCGATCGCGGGCAGCAACGACGGCAGGACGACGGACACGAAGGCACGGGGCCGGGACGCGCCCAGCGCCCGAGCGGCGTCCTCGGCCCGCCGGTCGGTGTGCGCCCACAGCCCGCCCACGGTCCGCGCCACCACGGCGACGTTGAAGAACGCGTTGGCCAGCACGATCGGCAGCACCCCGCCGTCCGGCCACAACGCCCGGAAGGCCAGTCCCACCACCACGGTCGGCAGCACGAACGGCACCATCACCGCCGCCCGCACGAACCCCGAGCCCGCGACCTTGCAGCGCGCCAGCAGGAACGCCACCGGCAACCCCGTGACCAGCGCCAACACCGTGGACGCGGCGGCCTGCCCCAGCGTGAACCCGACCAGCTCCCACGTCGAGGCGGCCGTCAGCGCCTCCCCGACACCACCGTCACGCAGCCCGAGGTGCACGATCGCGAGCACCGGCCAGGCGAAGAAGACCCCGAGGAAGACCAGCGGGACCAGCGCGGCGAACGCCCAGCTCAGCCCACTACGAGCGTGCGCCACTGGGACACCCACTGCTCGCGGTTGGCGCTGACCTGCTCGGCGGGCAACGTCTGCGACGCGCTGGGCAGCGGCGCGGCCTTCTCCCACGACTCGGGCAGCTTCACGCCTTCCCGAGACGGGTACACGTACATCTGCTCCGGCACGTCGGCCTGGAACTGCTCGGACAGCAGGAAGTCCACGACCTTCTTGGCGTCCTCGGGGTTCTTGGCCCCGTTCAGCACCCCCGCGTACTCCACCTGGCGGTAGCAGGTGTCCAACACGGCCTTGGTGCGCGGCGCGCCGTCCTCACCGATCTCGGCGGACGGCGACGACGCGTAGGACACCACGATCGGCTTCGGCCCCTTGCCCGCGGACCCGGAGAAGTCCTGGTTGTAGGCCTCTTCCCAGCCGCTGACGACCTTGACCCCGTTGGCCTTGAGCTTCGTCCAGTACTCGGTCCAGCTGGTGGGCCCGTACTTCCCGATCGTCCCCAGCAGGAAGGCCAGCCCCGGCGACGACGTGGCCGGGTCCTCGACCACCAGCATGTCCTTGTACTTCGGGTCGACCAGGTCGTCGTACGACGTGGGCTCCGGCACGCCTTTCGCGGCCAGCCCGGCGATGTCGACGTTCAGGCACACGTCTCCGACGTCCACGGCGTGCAGCTTGTTGCTGCCGTCGACCTGGTACCGCTGCGCTCCCTTGGAGGCCTCGGGGCTCGCGTACTCCGCGAAGACCCCTTCCTTCAACGCCCGCGAGGCGAACGTCGAGTCGACGCCGAAGGCGACGTCCCCGATCGGGTTCGCCTTGGTCAGCACCAGCTTGTTGGTCAACGCCCCGGCGTCGCCGCTGGCGACCTGCTTGATCGTGATCCCGGAGGAGGCCTTGAACGCGTCCAGCGTCTCCTGCTTGGCGACGAACGAGTCGTGCGTCACCAGCGTGACCGTGTGATCGGAAGCGGCGGGCGCGGACCCCCCGCTGACGGAACAACCCGCCACCAGCGACAAGCAGGCGACGGCGACAAGAACGTGGCGAAGCATCAGTCTCTCCCTACACCGGCATGATCCGGATCAGGTTGGACGGTCGAAGGCTCGCGCGCCTTCCTCTCAGCCCGGCGCAGCACCGGACTCCCGTGGTAAGCGGCAGCGTACGCGACTCGGTGGGACCATCAGGCCATGGCCGAACTGATGACCGACGACCAGGTGACCGAAGCCCTGCGGAGCCTGCCGAGTTGGAGCGCGCAGGAGAACACGCTGATGCGGATCGTGGAGCTGACGAGCTTCCCCGAAGCCATCCAGGTGGTGAACCGGGTGGCCGAGATCGCGGAGAACAACGACCACCACCCCGACATCGACATCCGCTGGCGCACGCTGACGTTTCGCGTGAGCACCCACTCCAAGGGCGGGGTCACGGCACTGGACATCAGCCTGGCCAGCGAGATCGACGGCGTGCTCGAAGCACTGGCCTGACCGGTCGCCCGCCGGGTCCACGGCGTTGGACCGGAACGTTCCCGCAGCTCAGGGTGTCCGTTTCGGTCCCTTGCGTGATCACCCGCGACCCGCTTCGATGAGATCACCGCCGCCTCCGCCCCAGGAGGCACCAGTGCTGATGTCGTTTCGGAGGACCGCGCTCGCCGTGGTGGGCCTGCTCGTGAGCGGGCTGGCCGTGGCGCCCGCGGCTTCCGCCCAACCCGCACCCACCGCCGGGTGCGGGGTCACCGACCTGATGATCAAGGCGTCCACCTACTGGGTGGCCACCGACACCGACCAGGCCGCGAACAACTGGTCCAACGCCCTCTTCCACGTGGGCAACCTCGCCCAGGTCCGCACCACCGGGATCAGCAACCACAAGACGTGGCCGTGGACCGAGGCGAACCAGTGGCTGCTGCCCGCCGATCCCGCGAAGCCCTTCGCCCCGGACGCCCAGGCGTCCGGTGAGGCCTACCTGGACGTCTGGTACTTCCACCAGGAGAACCGGGTGCTCGACCCGTTGCGCGCGAACCTGGCCGCCGAGGCCGAGAGCGTCGCGAAGGGCGGCACGAGGTACTGGACCACCCCGGACGCCCTGAACCTCTCGCTGCCGTCGTTCACCCGGATCGGCGTGATGGACTCGAACCAGGCGCTCCTGGACGCGTCCCGAACGTTGTTCCGCGATGCCAAGCGCCGCCTGTTCAGCGACCTGACCGGCCTGTGGCTGGGCAACGCCCAGGCCAACGGCTTCGCCGCCTCCGGCTTGGCGAAGGCCGTCCTGGCCCTGCCCGACGGTCCGCTGCGAGCCGAGTACGCGCGGACGTTGAAGCGCTCGGCGGAAACCCTCCGCTGGCTCCAGCGCCCGGACGGCTTCTGGAACGCCGAACTCCTCTTCGGCGGCAAGGAGACGAGCAGCACGGCCCTGATCACCTACGCCTTGGCGGCGGGCATCAACGCGGGCGTGCTCGACAAGGCCGCCTACCTGCCGATCGTGCGGAAGGGCTGGGACGCCCTGACCAAGTCCGCTCTCCAGGACTCCGGCAGGCTCGGCTACGTCCAGCCCCGCGGCTCACACCGGCCGGCGAACGCCGACGACAGCGCCGCCTTCGCCGTGGGCGCCTACCTCACCGCTGGTCAACAGGTTGCGGCTCTGACTCCAGGCTGCTGACGGCTTCGGTCTGCGGGTCCCCGAGGGCCCGCAGGCCGACCGCCACGGCCACCAGCGTGAGCAGCCCGGCAGCCGGGTAGACCCATCCCAGCAACGACTCCCACCACGGCCGGGAGATGATCCAGATCGAGTCCTGCCAGATCAGCAGGAACGAGATCAGGAAGCTCCCGATCGACACCACCCACACCACGGCGGTGATGTTGACCAACCGGTGCCGGTTCGCGGGCCCGTACAGCAGCCACATCAGCGCGGGCATCGCCCACACCCAGTGGTGGCTCCACGAGATCGGCGACACCAGCAGCCCGAACACCTGCACCACCACGATCGCGGCCAACGTCTGCCGAGCCCGCAACGCCTCCCGCAACGCCCACAGCATCAGCACGACGGCGACGGCACACCCGGCCAGCCAGATCGGCCCGCTCTGCACGTCGTACCCGACGGTCCGCGACAGCGCGCCGCGCAACGACTGGTTGATCGACGACCCGACCGGGCCGATGCGGGTGGCGTCGCCGAGCAGGTGGAACCAGTACTCCTTCGACAGCTGCGGCGCGATCAGGAACCCGAACCCGACCGTCAGCGCGAACGCCACGACCGACCAGATCGCCGCCGCGAACCGCTTCGTGCCCAGGAAGTACACGCCGGACACCGCGGGCGTCAGCTTGATCCCGGCGGTCAACCCCACGCCGAACCCGGCGACCCACGGCCGGGTGCTCGCCATCGTGGCCAGCAGCACGGCGGCCAGCAGCAGGTTGATCTGCCCGTAGTTCAACGTCGTGCGCACCGGCTCGACCCAGATCGCCAGCGCCGTCCACAGCATCGCGCGCCGGGACAGGTGCTCGGCGTCGATCATCTTCAGGGCCGTGCGGATCAGCCAGAACAGGCACGCGAGGCACAGGATCTGCCAGAACCAGCGCGCCACGCCCCACGGCACCCACGACAGCGGCAGGAACACGAACGCCGAGAACGGCGGGTACGTGAACGGCAGCGCGAACTTGTCGGAGAACTCGCTCAGGCGCCAGTCGTAGAGGAATCCGGTGAACAGCTCCGGCGACCCGTTGCGGTAGACCATCAGGTCGATCATGGTCATCTGCGTCTGGAACGCCACCATCGTCAGCTGCCCGAGCAGCGACAACGCCAGCAGCCACGGCGCGACGGCGAGCACGCGGGCTTCCACGGCGCGCGGGTTCACGCGGGGCCTCCTCGGGTGGGGAACTGATTCCAGTGTGAAGTAGGTGACTCGGGGAGCAAAAACGGGGTACCCGAACGTCATGACAGGTGGGAGTCACACAACCACGGGAGAATCATGACCACGGACATCGTGGTGGCGCTCGTCGCCGCTGTCGGAATGCTCTTCACCGCGGGCGGCGTGCTGGCACTGGCCGCACGCGACCGCCACCAGCTCCACTAGCCGCTCATGGGGGACCGTCCCGCTCGGGACCGTCCCCCATACCCGGCCCCTCACCCAGCCGCGTCGGCCACCAGCCGCTCCCACCGCGGAGCCAGCGCCGACGGCTCACCGAACTTCTCGCGCAGGTAGTCCCGGCGCTCCAGCGCCACGGCGTTCTCCTGCCACCTCCGCACCACCCATTCGCCCAGCCCGCTGACCAGCCGCGCCTGCGCCAAGGCCTCCGACACGTCCGTCGGCGGCACGAACCGCGCCCGGCGCCGCAGCTCCTCCAGGGTCGCGGGCAGCGGGTCCGGCAGCGTCACGGGCCAGCGCAGGTCACCGGACTCCAGGTGCGCGGCCTGCTGCTGCGCGACGACCTCCGCGTACCCCTCCCGCGCCTCGGCCACCTCCCCGAGCACCTCGGGCAGCGTGACGACGACCGGCTCCACGGCCCGTCCCGACGCCAGTTCCCACTCCCGCACCACGGCCAGCGCCTCGGCCGCGTCCCACGCGAGCAGCGCGCGCCCGGCGCAGTGCTCCAGCAGCGGTTCGCCGACGGGAGCCGTCCACTCCCCGGTGGTCTCGCCCGTCACGCTCACGTGGGTCACGGCGACCTCGCCCGCCGCCCGGCACACCACCACGTGGCCGATCATGGTCCTGCCGTCGAGCGCCGTTAACTGCCCTGCCAAGGTGTCGGTGGTCATACTCCCCCATCGCTGTGAAGATCACTCCGTTTCACCCTATCCCGATCCGGTGTCCACTCCGTGGGACGAAATCGGGGAAATCGACGGCGGCGAATTCGCGCCACTAAGAGACGCCCAATGGCCGGATAAATGACAATTAAGGGCGTTGCACCCCCTCCGGAATTTCTCGTTGAATGATCCACGACGCACATCGTCGTCGTCCTCGTTCACGGGAGCACCATGAAAACGGCTTATGCGGGAAGCGGCACGGCGCGCGAAACAGGGACACCCGCCGAGTACCACCTGGCGCCCGACGAAGCCGCCGAGCTCCTCTCCCTCGCCGCCGAGCTGCGCACGTCCGCGCTCCGCCCGGTCGACCCGGTCTTCTACGACCAGCACTGGCCCTCCGTCGACCGGCTGCCCTCCGGCCTGCGCGGATTCCTGCGCGACTTCCGCCACGAGGAGGCGCACGCCGCCGTCCTCGTGCACGGCCTCTCGGTCGACGACGCCCTGATCGGGCCGACGCCGGAACACTGGGAAATCCCGGCGGACGACCATTCCTCGCTCGACCAGGAAATCATCCTCGGATTGTGCGCCATGGCACTCGGGGAACCGCAGACGTGGGCCACGCTGCAAGCGGGCCGGATGGTGCAGAACATCATCCCGATCTCCGGGAACGAAAAGCGCCAGAACGGGCACAGCAGCGACGTCCTGCTCGAATTCCACACCGAGGACGGATTCCACCCCCGGCGCTGCGACTACCTGCTGCTGATGGGGCTGCGCAACCACGACCGCGTGCCCACGACCGTGGCGTCCGTGCGCGACCTGGTCCTGTCCGACGAGGTCAGGGCCGTGCTGGCGCAGGAGCGGTTCGCGATCCTGCCCGACGACGAGCACATCCGGCAGCTCACCGCGAGCGACCCGACGCACCCCGCGCTGGCGCGAGCGATCCGGATGCGCGACGAGCCGACCCCGGTCGCGGTCCTGTTCGGCGACCGGGCCGCGCCGTACCTGCGGATCGACCGCCCGTTCATGCACTGCGCCCCCGGCGACGTCGAGGCCGAACGCGCGCTCGACGCCCTGATGGCGGAACTGCTGCGCGTGCAGCGGGACGTCGTCGTCGGCCCCGGCACGCTGCTGGTCGTCGACAACTACCAGGCCGTGCACGGCAGGCGGCCGTTCCCCAGCCGCTACGACGGCGCCGACCGCTGGCTGAAGAAGATCACCGCGGGCCGCGACCTGCGCCGCCACGCGTCCGACGACGAGACCCGACACCCGCGCGTCCTGCTGTGACGCCGGAAGGACGAGACATGCGCACGGTCATCATCTCCGGAGCCTCCAACGGCATCGGCGAGGCCACCGCCGACCGGTTCGCCCAGGGCGGCGACCGGGTCGTGAACCTCGACGTCGTCCCACCGACCGGCGACCCGCACCCGAACGTGCGGTGGGTCAAGGCGGACGTCACCGACTGGCAGGGCGTCCGCGACGCCGTGACCGCCACCCACGACGAGTTCGGCTCGCTCGACGTCGTCATCGCCAACGCGGGCATCAGCGTCCGCCACGGCGTCCTCGACATCACCGAGGCCGACGCGCGCCGCGTGGTCGACGTGAACCTGCTCGGCGTGCTCGGCCTGTGGCGGGTCGCGGCCGAGCACATGGTCGCCCAGCGGTCGGGCGTCCTGCTCGCCACGGCGTCGGTCAACGGGCTGCGCGGCTACCCGTTCTACGCCGACTACAACGCCACCAAGGCCGGGATCGTGGCGCTGTGCCGGACGTTCGCGCTGGAACTGAGCCCGCACGTCCGCACCGCGTGCGTGTCGCCCGGCGCTGTCCTGACGCCGATGCAGCTCGCCGAGTACACCGGCGACATGCTCGACGAGACCAACCGCTCCATCCCGCTGCACCGGCACGCGTCGCCCGCGGAGATCGCGTCGACGTTCCACTTCCTCGCCTCCGACGAGGCCCGGTTCATCACCGGCCAGGAGTTCGTGGTCGACGGCGGCGAGACCGCGGGCGCGACGACGGCCGTCTACGGCACCGCGGGCGCGACACGATGAGGGTGGTGCCGCCGATCGTGGCGGCCGTCGTGGTCGGCATCACCCTGGGCATCACGTACCCGCTGTTCACGGCCCTGCTGACCGCCAAGGGCCTGTCCGGGACGGCCGTCGGCGTCAGCGGCGCGATGACCCCGCTGGGCATGATCGCCACCGCCCCGTTCGTGCCCGCGCTGGCACGGGCGTTCGGCGTCCGCCGCGTCACGATGACCGCGCTGCTCGGCATGTCCGCGGTGCTGGCGGCCCTGTCGGCGGACGTCCTGTGGACGGCGGGCCTGCGGGCCGTTCTGGGCGCGGGCGCGGTGACCGTGTTCGTCCTCAGCGAGACCTGGATCTCCCAGGTCGTCGCACCGTCGCTGCGCGGCAGGACGCTCACCGTCTACACCGCGCTGCTGTCGGTCGGCTTCGCCGTCGGCCCGCTCCTGCTCACCGCGGGCACGACGGTCCTGTTCACCACGGCCGTCCTCGCCCCGCTGATCGCCTTCGCCGTGCTGGCGGTGGACAAGCACCCCCTCCCGACGACGTCCTCGGGCCGCCTCCCCGTGGCCACCCTGCTGCGGGGGTTGTCGCTCCTGCTGGTCCCGGTGCTGGCCGTCGCGGTGTTCGACACCGTGACCCTCCAGTTCCTCCCGGCCTACGGCACGAGCACGGGCCTGTCCCCGTCTGCCTCGGCACTGCTGCTCACTGGTTTGCTGGTGGGCCAGGTCGTCCTGCTGTACCCGCTGGGCTGGCTGGCCGACCACGTCGACACCCGCTTGGCCCTGCTGGTCTCCCTCTCCGGCGGCGCTCTGGGCGCGCTGCTCCTCCCCTTCCTCGTCACCGCGGGCCCCTTCGGCCTGGTGGCGGTGGGCGCGTGGGGCGGAATCGCGTTCGCCGGCTACCCCTTGGCCCTGACCCTGCTGGGCGACGACCACGCGGGCCACAACCTCGTGCTGGCGAACTCCGCGTTCGCCGTCGTGTGGGGCCTCGGCGGCGTCCTCGGCCCGCCCTACGCGGGCACCGCCCTGGACCTCCTCGGCCCCCACGGCCTCCCCACCGCACTGGCGGCGCTGTTCACCGCAGCGGTGGCGGTACTGCTGATCGCCCGAACCCGCAAACCCGCGGCGACACGGGAACTCGTCACCGTCGCCTGAACGCGAAAGGGCCGGACCCCCACGGGAGTCCGGCCCTTGTCGGCGAAGTCCTAGACGTTGAACCGGAACTCGACCACGTCGCCGTCGACCATCACGTAGTCCTTGCCCTCCATGCGGACCTTGCCCGCGGCCTTCGCGGCGGCCTTGGAGCCGGACTCGACGAGGTCGTCGTAGGAGACCACCTCGGCCTTGATGAAGCCGCGTTCGAAGTCCGTGTGGATCACGCCCGCCGCCTGCGGGGCGGTGGCGCCCTGCGGGATGGTCCACGCCCTGGCTTCCTTCGGGCCCGCCGTGAGGTAGGTCTGGAGGCCGAGGGTGTGGAAACCGGCGCGCGCCAGGGAGTAGAGGCCCGGCTCGTGCTGGCCGATGGACTCGAGGAGTTCGCGGGCGGACTCCTCGTCGAGTTCGAGCAGTTCCGACTCGACCTTGGCGTCCAGGAACACCGCGTCGGCCGGGGCGACCAGTTCGCGCAGTTCCTTCATCTTCGCGTCGTCGGTGAGGATGCCCTCGTCCGCGTTGAAGACGTACAGGAACGGCTTGGTGGTCAGCAGGCTGAGTTCGCGCAGCAGCTCGATGTCCACTTCGGACTGCGCGCTGAACATCGTGCGGCCGCCGTCGAGGATGGCCTTGGCCTTCTGCGCGGCTTCGAGCGCGGGGCGGCGGTCCTTCTGGGTCCGCGCCTCCTTCTCCAGCCTCGGGATGGCCTTCTCCAACGTCTGGAGGTCGGCGAGGATCAGCTCGGTGTTGATCGTCTCCATGTCGCTGCCCGCGTCGATGCGGCCGTCGACGTGCACGACGTCGGGGTCGTCGAAGACGCGGACGACCTGGCAGATCGCGTTGGCCTCGCGGATGTTGGCGAGGAACTTGTTGCCGAGCCCCTCACCCTCCGAGGCGCCCTTCACGATGCCCGCGATGTCGACGAACGACACCACGGCGGGGACCAGCTTCTCGGATCCGAAGATCTCGGCGAGCTTCGCCAACCTCTCGTCGGGCAGCGGAACGACACCGACGTTGGGCTCGATCGTCGCGAACGGGTAGTTCGCGGCGAGCACGTCGTTGCGGGTCAGCGCGTTGAACAGGGTGCTCTTGCCGACGTTGGGCAGGCCGACGATGCCGAGGGTCAAACTCACGAGGGGGAAGTCTACGCGGTGACCTGCACCGTCGAGCCGGTCCGGGCCTTGCGGACGCGCAGCCTGGTGGGGATGCGCGTCCGCAGTTCCTCGACGTGCGACACCAGCCCGACGACCCGCCCGCCCGCGCGCAGCTCGTCGAGGGTGTTCATCACCAGGTCGAGCGTGTCCGAGTCGAGCGTGCCGAAGCCCTCGTCGACGAACAGGGTGTCCAGCAGCGCCCCGCCCGTCTCCGCGGCGACGACGTCCGCCAACCCGAGGGCCAGCGCCAACGAGGCCAGGAACGACTCGCCGCCGGACAACGTCTTCGCGGGCCGCTGCTGGCCGGAGTAGTCGTCCAGCACGTCGAGCCCGAGACCACCGGCCTTGCCGTGCGACCCGGCGGCGATGGAGTGCACGAACCGGTACCGGCCCTGGCTCATCCGCTCCAGCCGCATGCTCGCGGCCAGCGCGACCTCCTCCAGCCGCGACGCGAGCACGTACGTCCGCAACGTCATCCGCCGGTGGTTCTGGCCGCGCCCGTTGATCACGTCCGTCAACGCGTCCAGCTCGGCGAACTCCGCCTCGACGGGCTCGAACTCGACCCACTTCGCCCGCAGCTGCCCGGCCAGCTCACCCACCCGCGCCGCGGCCGTCCGCGCCGAGGACAGCGCCGACGCGGCCCGTTGGGCCTCCCCGCGGCACGTCCGGAACCGCTCCTCCACGCCAGCCACGTCGACCTCCAGCGCCGGGTCGACGTCCGCCAGTTCCTCCAGCACGGACGTCGCCGCCGCCCGGCGGTGGTCGAGCGCGGTGATCCGCTGGTCCAGCACGGTCAGGGCCGCGTCGGTCCGCGCGGCCGACAGGGCCTCCTCGACGTCGGCGAACCCGGCCCTGGCGGCTAGTTCCGACGTCGTGACCCGCTGCTCCTCCAGCCGCAGGACGTGGTCCTCGACCGCCGCGCGCCGGTTCGCCGCCTCGACCAGCGCGTCGGCCAGGTCGAGCAGGTGGGCGCGCCGGGCGGGCACGTCCGGGAAGTCCCCGCGCGCCTCGTCCAGGCGTTCGGTCCGCGCCGTCACGGCCTCGTCCAACGCCGTGAGCTGCGTCGACACCTCGACCAGCTCGCGTTCGGCGGCGGCGTGGGCGGCGGTGGTCCGCTCCCACAGCTGCTCCAGGTCGCGGAGGGCGGCCGTCCGCTGGGTCCGCGACCGGGCCAGCGCGGACGTCTCCTCGTGCTCCCGGAGCAGGTCGGCCAACGGCCGGTCGTCGACGACCTTGAGCAGCGTCTCGACCCGGTGCTCGGCCGCGAGCTTCGCCTGCTCGGCGACACCGCGACCACGAGCCGCCGCCTGTTCGCGGGCCGTGGCCTCGTCCTCGTCGGCCGCCCCGACGGCGTTCAGCATCGGCTGCGCGGGGGCCGGGTGGTCGGCCGAGCCGCACACCAGGCAGGCCTTGCCGGGGGTCAGCGCGGCCGCCAGTTCGACGGCCATCCCGTCCAGCCGCTGCCGCCGCACGTCCAGCAGGTGGCCCTGCGCCTTCTGGTGCGCGTCGATGGCGGCGCGCAGCCCGTCCGCCGCCGTGGTCAGGGCCTTCTCCGCCGCGGGCAGCTGCCGGGCCGCGTCCGCCCACGCGGTCACCTCGGCGAGCCGGGCCGCCGCGACCGTCGACTCCTCGACCGCCGTCCGCGCCTCGGCCACCTTCGCGGGCAGCGTGGGGTCGACGGCGGCCACCTGGTTCTCCAGCCGGTCCCGCGCGGCGGTCAACGCCGTGATCCGCGCCGAGTCCCGTTGCTGCTGCTTCGCCTCCTCGGCGAGCTGGGTCAGACCGCCCGCTTCTTCCCGCAGCCGCTCGGAATCCCCGCGCAGGTCGGTGCCCTCGTAGCCGACGATCGCCGAGAACGCCGCCGCCTCAAGGGATCTGGCCCGGTCCAGCGACTGTCCCAATCGGACGGTCGTGTCCTGCGACGGCACCACGGGAGCCGCCCGGCGGGCGCTGGTCACCTCGGCGACCCACGACAGGCGCTGCGCTTCGTTCTCGTCGCACGACGCCAACGCCCGCCGGGCCTCGCGGACGCGGCGCACGCGTTCCGCCTCGACCCGGACCGACGCCAGCGCCACCTCGGCCGTCTCGGCGGCCTCAGCCGTTGACCTCGCGACGGCCTCGGCGTCGTCGAACACGCCTTCGAGCCGCTTCAGCACGGAGCTGAGCCACTCCTCGTCGCCGACCTCCGGCGACTCCTCGCCCGCGGCCTCGGACACCCGCTGCACCAGCGCGCGCCCGACCTGCCGGTGCTGCTCCAACGCCTGACCGGCGGCGGTGCGGCGGGTGCGGAACCAGTTCTCCACGTCCAAGAACCGCTGCGTCCCGAACAGCTTCTCCAGCAGCTTCTCGCGCTCGGCCGTCTCCGCGCGCAGGAACCGGGCGAACTCGCCCTGCGGCAGCAGCACGACCTGGAAGAACTGCTCGGCGTTCATCCCGAGCAGGTTCTCGACCTCGAGAGCGACCTCGTCGATGCGGGTGTGCCCGTCGCCGTGCCACCCGCTGATCCACGTCAGCGTCGCCTTGGCCTGCTGCTTGGTGAAGCCGTCGCCGCGCTTCTTCGGCCGCTCGTACTCGGGGCTCCGGGAGATCCGGAACCGCCTGCCCTGGACCGTCAACTCCAGCGTCACCGACGTGACGGTGTCGACGTCCGCGTAGTCGCAGCGCAGCCTCTTCACGTCGCCGCGCGCGCCGGGGACCTTGCCGAACAGGGCGAACGCCACCGCGTCGAGCAGGGTCGTCTTGCCCGCGCCCGTGTCGCCGTGCAGCAGGAACAGGCCGTCCGCGCCGAGCACGTCGAAGTCGACGGTCTCGCGCTTCGGGTACGGCCCGAACGCCGTCAGCTCCAGGCTGTGCAACCTCACTGGGCCTCCCTCGCGGCGGCGGCGAACGCCTCGCGCAGCAACGCCTGTTCCCGCGGGGTCGTCTCACCGCCGCGGCAGTCGTCCACGAAGCAGCACGCGACCTCCTCGTCCGACCGCCCGCGCACCGCGAACCGCACCTCCGCCGCCCGGCCGCCCGCGGGCTGCCACTCGACGTGCACCGCGTGCGGGAACCGCTCCTGCAAGCGCCGCAACGAGTCCAGCGGCCGCACCGGGTCCGTCAGCACCACGGACAGGAAGCTGTCGGCCACGGCGTCGTGCGCCGGGTCGAGCAGCAGGTCCTCCAGCGCGCCGGACAGCGTCGCCAGCGGGCGCGGCACCGGCAGCTCGCGCTTCTCCACGCCCACCAGCCCGCCGGCGTCCAGCTCGACCAGCCACACGCACTTGCCCTGGCTGGCCTCGGAGAACGAGTACGCCATCGGGCTGCCCGAATACCGCATCCGCTCCGACAGCACCTGCGGCCCGTGCAGGTGGCCCAGCGCCACGTAGTCGACCCCGTCGAACACCGACGTCGCCACGTCCTGCACGCCGCCGACCGCGATGGTCCGCTCCGAGTCGCTGCTCGCGCCGCCGGACACGAACGCGTGCGCCAGGACCACGGAGCGGGTGCCGGACCGGGTCGCGAGGTCCGCGCGGACGCGGCGCATGGCCTCGGTCAGCACGCCCGCGTGGCCGCGAGCCTCGGGCACGCCGAGTGCTTGGCGCGCGGGTTCCGGTTCCAGGAAGGGGATGCCGTACAGGGCGACGGGGCCGTGGGGGTCGGTCAGCAGCACCGGCTCGTCCAGTTCGGCGATCCGGGTGCGGGTGTAGAGGCCTCCTGCGGCGGTGAACTCGCCGAACACGCCGATCCGCGCCGCGGAATCGTGGTTCCCCGGCGTGATCACGATCCGCGCGCCCGCCGCCCTGATGCGGCTCAGCACGCGTTGACAGGTCTGCACGGCCTCGGCGTTCGGCACCGCCCGGTCGTACAGGTCGCCCGCGACGACCACCACGTCGACCCGCTCCGTCGCCACGAGGTCCGCGAGGCCGCTGAGCACCGCCTCCTGCTCGGCGAGCAGGTCCCGACCGTGGAACGTGCGGCCCACGTGCCAATCGGAGGTGTGCAGCAGGCGCATGGGGCAACGCTAGGACCAAGCACCGACAGTCCCGAGCACCACCGGTCCCGCGTGTCGCCCGATCGAGTGCTATGGGTCGATGCGTCATGATCGGGGGCGTGACAGCGGTTCTCAGCACTGCGGCGATCGTCGTCGCGCTCCTGCTCGCGGGAGCGCTCCTCTTCCTGTGGCGCCTCTACCAGGACAGCGTCCGGCGCACGGACGCCGCGCTGGAGGCGATCCAGTCCGAGCGGATGCGCGGCGAGGCCCACCAGGCGGCCTTGCAGCGGTACGAGGTGGCGTTCTCCTCTGTCACCGGAAGGGGTGAACTCGGCGAGCAGGTGCTCGTCGAGACGGCCCGCGCGCTGGGCTTGCGCGAGGGCATCCACTTCAGCCTCCAGGTCGACGTCGCGGGCGGCGGCTCGGTCCGCCCGGACATGGTGCTGAGCGTCGGCGGCGGCAGGCAGGTGCCGGTCGACGCGAAGATGAGCATGGTCTGCTGGGCCGAGGCCGTGGAGACCGACGACCTGGCCGAACGCGCGGACGCGCTGCGCGTGCACGTGCGGAACATCCGGTCGCGCGCGGCGGAGCTGGCGGGCAAGGGCTACCAGCGGTGGGCCGACGCGATCTACGGGACGATCATGTTCGTGCCGAACGACGGGGCCGTGGTCGCGGCGCTGGACACCGATCCGGAGCTGCTGCGGTGGCTGCTGGACCGGCGGGTCTTCCTGTGCGGGCCGACCGGGTTCGCGGTGATCGCGTCGGCGGCGATGTTCGCGGTGACCGATCGGGCGTTGGCCGACGACGTGGAGCAGGTCCGGGCCCAGGCGACTCGGGCTCACCGGGCGGCGGACGGAGCGGTTGACGCGGTCAACCTGTCGAGCACGCACCTCCAGCGGTTCCTGTCGGCGCGGCGGCGCGAGCTGGACGCGCTGGAAGGCTTCCGAGCTGCGGTGGAGCCGTTGAGCACGGCCTCGGCGAGCCCCACGGCGATCCCGGTCGTGCGAAGAGCTGACGAACAGTCAGGACTCGGTGCATCCTTGGAGGCGCGTGAAGCGTGAAAGACAGGTGAGGACGTTTCACGGCTGTAGCGTGCGCTAACACCGCACCGACTACCGTGTGCCCCTTCCCTGACGATGCCGAGCAAGGAGAGTGCGTGACGGTGACGCGCGAGCGGCGTAGCGAACTGGACGACGACGAGGACTACGAGGACGACGTCGCCTGGAACGATCGCGCCCTGTTCGGCAGCTTCAAGGGTTTGCCCTGGTGGGCGGCCGTGGCGATCGCGTTCGTGCTGGCGATCGTCGGGACGTACATCGACGTGAGCTCGACGGCTACGGTCGGCTGGATCTTCACGGTGCTGTTCTTCGTGGGGTGCGTCGGGGCGATCGTGTTCGTGGAACGGCGCTCGATGTTCGGGCCCGTGGTGCAGCCGCCGTTGATCCTGGCGATCGTGGTGCCGTTGGTGGTGATCGTCACTCAAGGGATGCCCGCCAGTGGTGGGATCAGCGGGTTGGCGTTGACCCTCGGACGGCCGTTGATCAACGGGTTTCCGACGATGGCCGTGACGACGATCTTCACGGTGGCGATCGGGGTGCTGCGGGTGTTCCGGCAGCGGGATCCGAATCGGGTCACTCGGGAAGAGGCTCGGGAGGTTCGGGCGTCTGCGAAGGCTGAGCGGGGCGATCGGGCTGACCGGGGTGATCGGTCCGAGCGGGGTGATCGGGCTGAGGAGAGGGCTTCTCGGCCGGTGAAGGTGGCTTCGGAGAAGCCTCGGTCTTCGACTCGGGAAGATACTGGGCCTCGGCGGAAGCCTGCTGGTTCCGAAGGTAAGAGGCCTGCGGTGCCTGCGCCTGTGGATGATGAGCGGCGGGCTGCTCGGGCTCGTGCGGTTCCGCCTGGGGAGCGGCGGCGTACTCCGCCTGCTGGGGCTCCGCGTGGGGACCGGCCTGGTGCGCCTCGACGGCCTCGGCCGCCTCGGGATGAAAGCTGAAGGTTCGTAGGCGTTTGGAGGGCTAACCCCCGGTTGCGCCAATTATCCCACCCTTTTTCGTATTTTTAAATGATGAGAAAAACCTATAAAAAAAAAAAAAATA
>NZ_JBHYHC010000127.1:0-27616 GCF_042738955.1 Umezawaea sp. NPDC059074 | reverse complement strand
GAAGTGAAGGGCCAAGTGGACCAATGAACCGGACATCCGTTGTCATGACGCCGCGGTGCCCGGCGGGCCCCGCGGCGTCCGGCTCTCCGTCCTATCCCCAGCTGACCGGCATCTCCAGCATGGAGCGCATGAACCCGCCGCGCTTCCAGGTCAGCTCCTCGACGGGCACGGCGAGGCGCAGGTTCGGCAGGCGGCCCACGAGCGTCTCCAGCGCGACCTGGAGTTCCATCCGGGCAAGCGGAGCGCCCAGGCAGTGGTGCGAGCCGTGGCTGAACCCGATGTGCGCGCCACCCTGCCGCGTCACGTCGAGCCTGTCTGCGTCGGGGAACGCGGCGTCGTCGCGGTTGGCCGACCCGAGCGCCGCGAGCACCGGCTCACCGGCCTCCACGACCACGCCGCCGACCTCGACGTCCTCCTTGGCGTAGCGCGGGAAGGCCGCGCCGATGCCGAGGGGGATGTAGCGCATCAGCTCCTCGACGGCCTGCGGGATGAGGTCCGGGTCGGCCTTGATCCGCGCGAGTTCGGCGGGGTGGTCGAGCAGCGTCAGGACGAAGTTCGGGATCTGGCTCATCGTCGTCTCGTGGCCCGCCGCGAGCAGACCGGCCGACAGTTGCAGGATCTCGTCCCCACTGAACCGGTCGTCGGCCTCCCGGACCTGCGCCAACGCGCTGAGCAGGTCGTCACGCGGCTCGGCCGTGCGCTCCGCGAGCAGCGCGGCCATGTACTGCCACAGGTTCACCTGGCACTCGGCGACCTGCTCCGGCGTGAGCCCGGTCGCGGACAGGAAGCCCTCGGACCACTTGGCGAACAGCGCGTGGTCCTGCACGGGCACGCCGAGCAGGGTGCAGATGATCGTCACCGGGAGCGGCACGGCGAAGTTCGCCACGAGGTCGATCGGCGACCCGTGCGCGATCATCGCGTCCACGAGCTCGTTGGCGACCTTCACCGCGACCGGCCGCAACCCCTCGACGCCGCGGTGCGTGAACGCCTTCGTGGCCAGCCGCCGGATCCGCGTCTGCTCCGGCGGGTCCATCGCCAGGATCCCGCCTGCCACGTTGTGCTCCCCCATCCGCGGCTCGTCCCGCCCCGACGGCACCACCCGGCTGAACCGGGCGTCCCCCAACACGAACCGCGCGTCCTCGTACCGCGTCGCCAACCACGCCTCGTCGCCGTAGGCCAGCCTCACCCGCACCATCGGCGCTTCCGCCCGCAACTTGGCGTACCGCTCGTCCAGCTCCAACGTGTCCGCCCGGTTGAACGGATAGGACAAAGGCTCGGACCGAGTCGCGTCCACGTATTCCTCCCCGAATGGAAATACTCCCCCGACTCCTGGCACCACCGCCGGAAGAGCGCCGATTCGAGCCTACTGCGGGGAACAGCGACGGGTTTCCGTCGAATGGCTGGATCGACCGGGCCCGATCACCACCCCAGCGCCGTCACCCCCGACACCGCCGCCCGCACCCGCACGTACCGAGCCGCGCCCGGCCACAGGCGCACGGTCGTGGCCGCGGTGCCGGTGAACGTGCCGGTCGCCGCCGGGCTCCCCCACGACGTGCCGTCGGTGCTCACGTGCACCTCGTACGGGCCCGTCTGGCGGGGGACGCAGGTGACCGCGGTGACCGTTCGGGAGAAGCCGAGGTCCACCCGCACCTCGCCTGTCGACACCTGCGTCGTCCCGGTGAGCGTTCCGGAGCCCATCACCGGGTCCGAGGTGCTTTCCTGGCCGGTTTCGGCGTGGCCCGCGAAGCGGCGGGCGAAGCCGTCCGGGCCGGTCGCGGTGAGGTCGTACCAGCCCGAGGTGCGGCCGACGCTGAACCAGTCCTCGGTGGTGGCTCCGGGGGCGAGGGTGTAGGTCCACGGGCCGCCCGCGCGGTTGTTCGCGCGCACGGTCAGCGTGCACGGTGCGCCGCCGGTGTTCTTCATCGTCAGCCACACCAAGGCGTCCGCGGGCGCGTAGCGCAGGGTGACCTCGGGGTTCGCGCCGCCGGAGGTCGCTGTGACGCGGTTGCCCGCGAAGCGGCGGAGGAAACCGTTGGGGCCCAACGCCGTCAGGTCGTAGGAGCCGGTCGGCGATCCGGCCTGCCAGTAGTCGGTGAGGGTCTTGCCCGCCCCGATCGTGTAGCGCCACGGTCCGTCCGTGCGGAAAGCGTTGGCGTACACGTAGAAGTGCGCTCCCGCTGTGCCGGACGAGGCGAAGTCGATCCAAAACTTGTCCGCCGCCACGCGGCCGGACGCCGACAGCACGTACGGCAGCGGGCGGGCCGGGCGGACGCCGGACTCCTGGACCGGCATGGTCTGCGTGCCGGGCGGAGTGGGTGAGGTGGGGCGGGGGCCGGTGGTGGGCAGCGGGGCGGGCAGCGGCGGGTAGCCGCCGGTCGCGGACAGGTCCAGCGCCGAGGTGAGGTCGCCGCACACCGCGCGCCGCCACGGGGAGATGTTCGGTTCGGCCACGCCGGTCCAGCGCTCCAGCAGGCGCAGCACGGAGGTGTGGTCGAACACCTCGGAGCACACCTTCCCACCCCGGCTCCACGGCGACACCACGAGCAGCGGCACGCGCTGGCCGAGGCCGATGGACCAGCCGTCGTACAGCTCGTCGGTCACCGGCGCGGTCGAGAGGCCCTGCGACGCCGACACCGGCGGCGCGGGCTGCGGGATGTGGTCGAAGAAGCCGTCGTTCTCGTCGTAGTTGAGCAGGAACACCGTCTTCCGCCACACCTCCGGGTTCGAGGCGAGCGCGTCCAGCACCTGCTTCACCAGGTCCGCGCCGGTGTTCGGCCCCCAGTCGGGGTGTTCGCTCTGCGACTCCGGCGCCACTATCCACGACACGGCGGGCAGCCGCCCGGCGGCGACGTCCGCGCGGAACACCGGCGCCAGTTGCCCGGTGCGCTGCCGCGCGAGGCCCCGGTCGTACAGCGAGCGGTCGGCGGTCGACAGCGCCGCGACGCCCTTGTCCAGCTGGGCCAGCAGTTCGTCACGCCGGGAGGCCGACGCCGACGCCACGTCGTAGTAGAAGTACTCCAGCTTCGCGTACGGCTTGCCCGCCGAGTCCTTGGTGGCGGCCAACGCCTTGCGCCCCACCGCGAGGAACGAGGCGAAGTAGTCCAGGGAGTTGTCGCCGTAGTTGTCCCACTCCTGGTAGACCCGCCACGACCGGCCCGCCTGCTGGAGCCGCTCGGCGTAGCTGGACCACGTGTAGCCGGTGTGGCCGGGGTTCTGCCAGCTGTCGTTGCCGATGGCCCGCTTGGTGGTGCCCGGCTCGTAGCCGATGGTCCCGGAGAACAGGTAGAAGCGGTTGGGGTTGGTGGGCCCCGCCTCGGAGCAGTGGTAGGCGTCGCAGATCGTGAAGGCGTCGGCGAGCGCGTGGTAGAACGGCAGGCCCGCGCGGTCCAGGTGGGTCATGGTGCGCACGCCCTTCTGCGCGACCCACTGGTCGTGGCGGCCGTCGTTCCACGCCCGGTGCCCGTCCGCCCAGCCGTGGGGCGTGCCGGACATGAACTCGTCACCCACGCGGTACGGCAGCAGGTGGCCCGAGCCGTTCGGCTGGCGGAACACCGAGCCGCCGTCGGGCAGCGTGATCGCCGTCGGGTCGTTGAAGCCGCGCACGCCGCGCAGCGTGCCGAAGTAGTGGTCGAACGACCTGTTCTCCTGCATGAACACCACGACGTGCTCGACGGCGTCCAGCCCTCCCGCGGGCACCTCCTCCGCCAGCGCGCGGCGCAGGCTCACGGGCAGCAGGGCCAGGCCGGAGCCCGCGGCGGCGGCCTTCAGCAGGGAACGGCGTTTCATCGTGCCTCCTCGTCCAGGGACGAAGAGCGATGGTGGACGCGCTGGGTTGCGGAGAGGTAACGGCCGGTGAGCAACGACGGGGTGGTCGGGTGACAACCTGCCCGCGCGTCCGGGCACGGATCTCTGCCCGTTCGGTCATGGATCGACGCCGGGGAGTGACCGGGTATTCATTACCCGAATACTGTTGCCAATATAACGACCACCTCGAAGGACTGGCTGCCCCTCACCGTCCGCTGACCCGGCCTGCGCGGACGGACCGTCCGCGCAGGCGGGTGCCGGGCGTCAGCGCCAGCCGAGGGCGGGCGCGACGTGGGTGAGGATGTTGTCGAGCACGTGCGCGTTGTAGTCCACGCCGAGCTGGTTGGGCACGGTCAGCAGCAGCGTGTCGGCCTCGGCGATCGCCTCGTCCTCGGCCAGCTGCGAAACCAGCTCGTCGGGCTCCGCGGCGTAGGTGCGGCCGAAGATCGCCTTGGTGCTCGCGTCGATGTAGCCGACGTGGTCGGCGTTGCCGCTGTGGCCGAAGTACGCGCGGTCGAGGTCCGTGGTGAGCGCGAAGACGCTGCGCGACACCGAGACGCGCGGCTCGCGCTCCCACCCGGCGTCCGCCCACGCCTTGCGGAACGTCCGGATCTGCTCCGCCTGCTGCACGTGGAACGGGGCCCCGCCCTCGTCGGTCTTCAGCGTCGAGCTCATCAGGTGCATGCCCTGCTCCGCCGCCCACACCGCGGTGGCGTTCGAGCTGGCGCCCCACCAGATCCGCTCCCGCAGCCCTTCCGAGTGCGGTTCGACGCGCAGCAGCCCCGGCGGGTTGGCGAACATGGGCCGCGGGTTCGGCTGGGCGAACCCCTCGCCGCGCAGCACGGTCAGCAGCTCGTCGGCGTGCTTGCGCGCCATGTCGGCCTCCGTGTCGCCCTCGGCGGGCTCGAAGCCGAAGTACCGCCACCCGTCGATGACCTGCTCGGGCGATCCGCGGGAGATGCCGAGCTGGAGCCTGCCCCCGGCGATCAGGTCGGCGGCCCCGGCGTCCTCGGCCATGTACAGCGGGTTCTCGTACCGCATGTCGATCACGCCGGTGCCGATCTCGATGCGCTCGGTCTTGGCGCCGATCGCGGCCAGCAGCGGGAACGGCGACGAGAGCTGCCGCGCGAAGTGGTGCACGCGGAAGTAGGCGCCGTCCGCGCCCAGCTCCTCCGCCGCCACGGCGAGGTCGATGGATTGCAGGAGCACGTCCGACGCCGTCCTCGTCTGCGAGTGCGGGCTGTCGGACCAGTGCCCGAACGAGAGGAAGCCGATTTTCTTCACGCCCGTGGAAACGCGCCGCCACGATGATTGATTCCTCAACTACGCGGCCGTAAATCGGATGACCGCGGCACGGCCGTGGTGTGTGATCGGGGCCATGGGGATCGAGTCGGGCAAACGCGGGGTCCACGAGGTGAGCAGGGCCGTCGAGGCGCTGCGGGAGTGGCAGCACGAGGGCTCGGCGATGCAGTTGCACCCCGGTGACCTGGGCTGGTTCCAGCGGTTCGGCGCGGACGCGACGACCGCCGCCGTGCGCACCTGGAGCCGGGACGGGCGGGTGCTCGCCGTCGGCCTGCTGGACGGGCCGGACCTGCTGCGACTGACGACCGCGCCGGACGCCAGGCGAGACGAGGAGTTGACCCGGAGGCTGGTGAACGACCTGATCACGCCGGAAGCCGGGGTGCTGCCCGCGGGGAGGGTGGCCGTCGAGGCGCCGCTGGACGCGCTGCTCCAGGACCGGCTGGCCGAGGAGGGCTGGAGCCCCGACGAGCCGTGGACACCACTGCGCTTCGACCTCAAGGAACCTGTGGCGGACCCCGGCGTGCGGGTCGAGGTGGTCGGGGCCGAGCGGGCGGACGTGCGGGCCGCCGTGCAGCGGTCGGCGTTCGAGAAGTCGACGTTCACCGACGAGCGCTGGCGGGAGATGGCGGCCGGGGTCGCCTACGCCGACGCCCGCTGCCTGGTCACGTACGACGACCGGGGTGACGCCGTGGCGGCGGTGACGGTGTGGTCGGCCGGTCCGGGGAGGCCGGGGCTGCTCGAACCGATGGGGGTGCACCGCGACCACCGGGGCCGGGGCCACGGGAAGGCGATCTGCGTAGCCGCGGCGGCCGCGCTGAGGGAACTGGGCTCGTCGAGCGCGCTCGTCTGCACGCCCAGCTCCAACGTCGGCGGCGTCGCCACCTACGAGTCGGCGGGCTACCGGCGACTGCCCGAGGTCCGGGACCTCTACCGGGCCGCCTAGAGCTCGACCACCACCCGGCCCGCCGCGCCCGCCCGTTCAGCGGCGTCCTGGGCGTCGGCGATCGCGTCGAGCGGGTAGCGCGCCGCGATGGGGTACCGGAGGTCGCCCGCGGCGAGCGCGGCGGTCAGGTCCGCCGCCGCGGCCTCGTTCGCCTCCTCGGGGAAGTCGTCGTTGCTCAGGAACCGGACGGTGGTGTTCTTGAACGCCAACGGCCAGTACGGCACGGCGGCCTCCGCGTCACGGGTCGCGTAGGTGGCGATGACACCGCCGACCTTCAGCACCTCGACGTCGAGGGCGGCGTTCCCCGCCAGGTCGATCTCCGCGACCCGGTCCACCCCGTCCGGCGCGACGGCCCGGATCCGGCCCACGACGTCGTCCTCGTCGAGCCGGACCACGTGGTGCGCTCCCGCGGCCAGCACCTCGTCGACCTGGTCGCCGTGGCGCACGGTCGCGATCACCGTGGCCCCGCCGCGCCGGGCCACGGCCAGCGCGGCGCGGCCCACACCGCCGAGCGGGCCGGTGACGAGCACGGTGAGGCCGTCGACCGGGCCGTCCGCGAAGACCGCGCGGTGCCCGGTGATCCCCGCGATGCCCAGCACCGCGCCCTGGTCGAGGTCGACGTCGGCGGGCAGCACCACGGCGTGCGCGGCGGGGACGACCACGAACTCGGCGGCGGTCCCGAAAGGACGGTACGACTGGGCGAGGTACACCCACACCCGCTCGCCCACCCTGGCCGGGTCCACGCCGTCGCCCACCGCGGCGACCGTCCCCGCGCCGTCGCCGTGCGGGACGACCCGCGGGAACGCCATCGTGGAACCCCAGTACCCGTGCCGCTTCCCGACGTCCCCGACGTGGACGCCCGAGACCGCCACCCGGACCCGGACCTCGCCCGGCCCCGGTTCGGGCACGGGCACGTCACCCACCCGCAGCACCTCGTGGGCCGGGCCCTGCTTCTCGTAGTAGGCGGCACGCATCACGTTAGTCACCAATCTTGACTATCAAGGCAATGCACCACCTGTCAAGTCCGGCGATCCCTCCCCTGCCCGCCGGGAAACCGGTGATAGCTTGGCCGCGTGAGTGACCCCGGACAGGATCAGGCGCAGCCGCGGCGGTCGTACCAGTCGCCACTGCGCGAGGAACGCGCCGTCGAGACGCGCGCCCGGATCGCCACCGCGGCCCGCGACCTGTTCGCGAGCCAGGGCTTCGCCGAGACGACCGTCGCGATGATCGCCAAGCGCGCCAAGGTCGCCACGCCCACGGTCTACGCCACGTTCGGCTCCAAGGCGGCGATCGTCGGCGAGATCGTCGGCGGCCTGGAGGCCGAGGCGGACCGCGACCGCTGGGGCGCGCGCATCCAGGCCGAGCCCGATCCGCTGCTCAAGCTCGGCCTCTACGCGGCCTTCCTCCGGCAGCTGTACGCGAACGGGCGGGACGTGTGGGCGGCGGCGATCAACGCGGCGAGCGATCCCGCGGTCGTCGAACTCCAGAACCACGGCGAGCGCGAGGCGAAGGCGTGGCTCGTGCCGATCATCGACTCCCTGGCCGACGCGAACGCGCTGGCCGAGGGCCTCACCCGTGACGAGGCGGTCGACCGCGCGTGGCTGCTGAGCGCACTGGAGCTGTTCTTCCGCTGCACCAGGGGCCTCGGCTGGACCGACGACCAGTACGAGAACTGGCTCGCTGAGATCCTCGGCCAGCAGTTGACCCGCCACGGCTGACCCTCCCCACGCGACGCCTCCCACCTCGGCCACAAATGGGAATACTAAACTATATTGATTATGCTAACGTCGTGTCATCGGTCAGCACACGTCCCTGACCAGCACCGACAAGGGAGCCACACCATGCGAGTCCTCATCATCGGCGCGGGCATCGGCGGGCTGGCCCTCGCCCAAGCCCTGCGCGCCGCCGGGACCGACGTCGCCGTGCACGATCGCGACCCCCGCGCCGAGGCCACCGGCGGCTACCGACTGCACCTCGACGACGAGGCCTGCGCGATCCTCCGCGAGGTCCTCCCGCCCGCCGCCTACCAGGCGCTTCTCGCCAGCTCGGCGAGCCGCGCCGCCCACCGCCGGATCACCTTCGCCGACCACCGGCTGCGCACCCTCGCGAAGGCGGAGATCCCCCTGGAGCAGGAGATGCTGTTCGTCGGGCGGGTCGCCCTGCGGGTGCTGCTCACCACCGGCCTCGGCGACGCGATCCACTGGGGCAGTGAGTACGTCCGGCACGAGACCCACCCCGACGGCACCGTGACCGCGCACATCGCCGACGGCTCCACCGACCACGGCGACCTGCTCGTCGGCGCGGACGGAGCGACCTCCCGTGTGGCCACGGCACTCGCGGGCGGGCCGACGTCGTCACCGGTCGGCATCGGCGGCGTCGCGGGCCGCAGCCCGCTCACCCCGCGACTGCGGGAACTGCTGCCCGACCCGCTGCGCGTCGGCTCGATTCTGGGCGTCAGCCCCGGCGGGACGAGCGTCTTCCTCACCGCCCAGGACGACGAACCCGGCCCCGCGCTCGACCCGGCGCTCTGCGTCGACGTGCGCCCGTTCCCGGACCCGCCGGTCGTCTACTGGGGCGTCAACGTGCCCGTGGACCGGCTCCCCCACGCCCGCAAGATCGGCGCGGAGACCGCCGTGCGCGCCGCGGGCGACCTGCTGCGCGGCTGGTCACCGGTGGTCCGCGAGATCGTCGCCGGAGCCGACCCGGCCACCGTGGGCACGTTCGTCTACCACACCAGCGATCCCGACGCGCACCTCACGCCGTGGGCCTCGGGCACGGTCACCGCGCTCGGCGACGCCGTGCACGCGATGCCCCCGACCGGCGGTCGGGCCGCCGCCACCGCCGTCCGCGACGCCGCCCTGCTGGCCGCCCACCTGGCCGACGCGGCGAAGGGCCTCACCACGATCCCGCTCGCCGTGCACGAGTACGAACGCGGTCTCAACGCCTACGCCGCCGACGCGGTCCGCACGTCCCTCAAGCCGATCGTCTGGCAGAAGCGCCTGGCCAACCCGGCGTTCGGCCTGCTCACCCGCGTGTCCACGGCTCTCGCCGCGCCGGTGCTCGCCCTGCGCCGCTGACTACGCCTCGGCGAGCCCGACGGCCGTCGCTTCCAACAGCATCCGGAGCCTCGGGGCGAAGTCGAGCGCGACGTGGCTCCACCGCGGCACCTGCGCGTAGAGGGCGGCGAGGGCCGGGGTCGGGTGCGAGACCTGCCAGAAGGCGGCCGCGAACGCGAGGGCCGCGGCCAGCAGGGCGCTGATCCGCTCGACCCCCATGCCGCTCGCGTGGTCCAGCGCGCCGACGATCTCGTCGTGGGCGGCGAACGAGTTGGTCTTGTACCGACGCGCCCGTTCCACGTCGACGTCGCCTTCGAGGCTCAGCGTCACGTGGGTCAGCAGGTCGCAGAACACCGGCAGCCCCGCGATGGTCCCCGCCATCACCCCCGCCACCTGCCGGGGATCGAGGCCGGTGCGGTCGCCCAGTTCCTCGCGGACGGCGTCGCGCCACTGGCGCCACCCCCGCTCGGCGAGTTCGAGGAGCAACTCCTCCTTGGACGCGTAGTAGCGCCGCACGCCCGTCCGGTGGATGCCCGCCCGCGCGGTGACCGGCGCGAGCGTGACGAACCGGACGCCGCCGAGTTCGAGGGCGAGCGCCTCGGCCGCCGCCAGCAGCTCCTCGGAACGGCGCGCCTTGTCGTCGGCGGATCGGGCCCTCTGGTGCACGGCCCGACTTTAGCGCACCTCACGTGCGTTAACCGCTCTCGCCGTGCTAGCGTCGAGTTAACGCATCACAAGGTGCGTTAACTCGGAGGAGTAGCTCATGCAGGCAGTCCAGGCCACCCGTTTCGGCGACCCGTCCGTGCTCGCCGTCGTCGACCTGCCCGACCCCGTCCCCGGACCGGGCGAACTCGCCGTCGACGTCACCCACGCGGCCGTCGGGCTCATCGACGTCTTCTTCCGCCAGGGCGCCTTCAAGGACCAGCCCGGCATGCCCCAGCCGCCGTTCATCCCCGGATTGGAGGTCACGGGCACGGTCCGCGCGCTGGGCGAGGGCGTGACCGGCTTCGCCGTCGGCGAGCGGGTGGTGTCGATGTCGGCCGGGGGCACCGGCGGGTACGCCTCCGTGCACGTCGTCCCGGCGGCGCTGGCCGTGTCGACCGAGGGCTACGACATCGACCCCGCGCTCGCCGTCTCGGTCGTGCCCAACGCCGCGCTGGCCCACGTCGCCCTCACCCGCGTCGCCCACCTCGTCGAAGGCGAGCGGGTCCTGGTGCACGGGGCGTTGGGCGGCTTCGCGGCGGCCTTCCCCGGCATCGCCCGACGGCTGGGCGCGGCGCGCGTGGTCGGCACGGTCCGGGCGGGCAAGCTCGCCGCCGCGGCGACGACCAAGCTCCCCTACGACCGGATCGTCGACTCCGCCGACCTGCCCGCCGTGCTCGGCGACGAGCGGTTCGACGTGGTCGTCGACGCCGTGGGCGGCGCGGTCCGCACGCACAGCCTCGACCTGCTGGCCCCCGGTGGACGGCTCGTGGTCGGCGGCAACGCCAGTGGCGACTGGGCGCACCAGGTCGACAGCAACCAGCTGTGGCTGCGGAACATCGCGGTGACGGGGTTCAACGCGGGCGCCTACCTGCCCGCGCACCCGGAGGCAGTGCGGCCCGCCCTCCTCGCCGCGCTGGAGGCGGTCGCCGCCGGGCTGGGCGAGACCGAGGTCGACGTGCTCCCGTTCGCCGAGGCCGTCACCGCGCACGAGCGCATGGAGAGCCGCGACCTCAACGGCCGCATCGTGCTCACCCCGTGAGCCTCACCGCTCGGTGAGGACCCGGCGGATCGCCAGCAGGGCGACGTCGTCGGGAGCGGGGCTGTCGCCGACCAGTTCCGCCATGATCCGGACGCACGCGGTCTCCGCGGGCATCGGCGTCGCGGTCCGCCGCAACGTCTCCAGGCCCGTGTCCAGGTCCCGGTCCCGGCGCTCCACGAGCCCGTCGGTGTACAGGACCACGAGGGCTCCGGGCGGCACGTCGACGGTCGCGCTGCGGCGGCCGGTGACGGCGAGGTCGTAGCCGACGGGCGGACCGACCGGGGCGTCGACGAAGTCCGTCGCCCGACCCGGCGCGGCCAGCACCGGCGGCAGGTGGCCCGCCAGCGCGACGTCCATGCGGTGGGTGGCCGTGTCGATGACCGCGTAGGCGACCGTGGCCATGGCGTGGTCCTCGAAGTGGCTGGCCTTCCGGTCGAGCTTGCCGAGCACCTCGGCCGGGTCGGCGAACTCCAGCGCGTAGGCGCGCAGGGCGCTGCGCAGGCGCCCCATCACGATCGCGGCGGGCAGGCCGTTGCCGACCACGTCACCGATCACCAGGCCCATGCGACCGCCGGGAAGGTGGAACACGTCGTACCAGTCGCCGCCGACGCCGCTGTCGGTGCCGGGCACGTAGCGGGCGGCGAGCTCCCAGTCGTCGGCGGTCGGCAGCCTGCTCGGCAGGAGGCTCTCCTGGAGCACCGCGGCGGCGGCCCGCGCGGAGCGCGACCGGTGGGCGTGCGCCGCCGTCGCGAGCCGGTCGGCCACGAGCAGCAGCAGGTCGACCTCCTCGTCGCCGAACCGGCGGGCCGCGGTGCTGCCGATGTGCAGCACGCCGGTGAGGTCGCCCTGGGCCACCATCGGCACGCCCACCATGGACTTCAGCCCTCGTTCCCACAGCAGGGGGTTCACCACCGTGGACGGGTCCACCCGGTCCAGCCGCACCGGTTCCCGGTCACGGGCCACCCGGCCCGCGAAGCCGGTCCCCACCGGGATCCGCACGCCCTGGAAGATCTCCTCCTCCAGGCCGATCGTCGCCGTGGCGACCAGCTGCCCGCCATCGGCGTCGGTCAGCAGGACGGTGGCGGTGTCGACGGCGAACAGGTCGCGCACGCGCCGCAGCAGGACTTCCAGGAGCTTGTCCAGCTCGAGTTCCCGGAGGGCGCCGTCCGTCACCGCTTCCAGCACGCGTTGCCGCGCCGGTGAACTCCGAGCGCCGACCATCCGCCACCCTCGCCTCGCCCCGACCATCCACACGGGGTGAACAGTACGGTCCTTCCGCCGCTACGGGTGGGGAGGATCTTCGACGCTGCGGACCGCCACCACGTCCGCCAGTCCGGAGTACTTCATGACCGGCGCCAGGAGGGACGAGGTGACCACCTCGATGCGGGAGGCGTGGGCGAACAGGACGCTCAGACCGGCGCTGTCGAGGTACTCGCACGCGGTGAGGTCGAGCACGAGCTTCCCCGCGATCCCGTCGAGCGCGGTGACCAGCGCGTCGGTGTTGCTCATGTCGATCTCGCCGACGACCTTGAGGACCGCGGCGCCGTCGGGACCGCGACCGGGCGTGAGCGTGAGCGGTGTGGTCATCAGGGGATCCTCAGGTGCATGTCGACGGTGGTGCCGTCCGGGCCGGGGGTGATGGTGACCTGCTGCATCATCGCGCGCATCAGGGCGACACCGCGGCCGCGGTGCGCGTTGGCGTCGGGCTCGGGCGCCTTCCAGTGGCCGGTGTCCGCCACCGTCAGGTACAGGTCGCCGACCAGCGCCTCCGCCCGCAGGCTCACCTCGTCGGGGACCGACCCGCGGTACCCGTGCTCGATGGCGTTGGCGCAGGCCTCGCCGACCGCGACCAGGACGCTCTGCACGGCCTGGGGCGGCAGCCCGCACTGGTGCAGCCACCCGCGCAGGGTCTTGCGGACCGGGGCGAGCCGGGAGGACTCGGCCGGGAACGTCAGCTCCAGCGGGGCGGGGTGGCGGTAGAGCAGCAGGGCGACGTCGTCGTCGTAGCCACCGACCGGGGCGAGCCGGTCCATCACCTGGGTGGCGAGGTCGTCCAGCGCGCTCTCCCGGCCCGCCTGGACGGCTTCACCCGCTTGGTCGATGCCCGCGGTCAGCGGGCGGCGACGACGTTCGACCAGACCATCGGTGTACATCAGCAGGGTGGCGCGGGCGGGCAGGTGGCACTCCGCCTCGGGGCGCTGGACGCCGGGCCGCACGGCGAGCGGGGTCGACCCGCCCTGGTCGAGCAGGATCGTGGTGCCGTCGGGGTGGGCCAGGATCGCGGGCGGGTGCCCGGCGCTGGAGTAGGTCAGGTGACCGGTCTCGGGGTCGAGCACACCGCAGAACACGGTGGTGCACAACGCTCCGGGGATGCCCGCGGCGAAGTGGTCCAACGCCATCAGCGTGCGCGCGGGCCCCGTCTCCTGGAGGAGCAGCGCGCGGCAGGCGCTGCGCAGCTGCCCCATGACGGCGGCGGCCTTGAGCCCCCGGCCCACGCAGTCGCCGACGACGATGCCGATGCGGCCGTCCGGCAGCCGGACCGTGTCGTACCAGTCGCCGCCGATCTCCAACGGCTGGGCGGCGGGCTCGTAGCGGACGGCGAAGCCGTTGGGGAGTTCCGACGGGCCGAGGATGGCGCGTTGCAGCGCCAGCGCGGTCTCGCGCTGCTGGTCGATCTGGTGGGCCCGGCCGAGGCCGTGCGCCAGGTGCCCGGCCAGCAGGGACAGCAGGACCTCGTCCTGGTCGGTGAACGGTCGCCGGTCGTCCAGGTCCAGCCACAGCGCCAGCAGGCCCTCGGGGTGCTCCAGGGTGACGCCCGCGCCCGCCGCGCTGTGGACGGGACTGAGCACGGGACGGTCGCGCAGCGCGCCGAGGTGCTCGCGGCCCAGGGCGTCCAGGGCGTCCCAGGACAGGTCCGAGCCGACGAGCGTCGGCGTGCCGTGGTCGTCGAAGACGGCGGCGAGGACCCGGCGGGCGTGCCACAGGCCCCCCAGTTCCTCCAGGCCCCCGGCCAGGGCTTGGGCCAGGTTGGCCGCCTGGGAGAACCGCATGCTCAACGCGCCCAGCGCCGCGTCGCGCTGGATGCTGTAGTGCTCGGCGGTGACGTCGCGGAACGTGCCCACGACGACCGTGCGCCCGGAGTCGGGGTCCTGCGCCGGGGTGAACATGACGCTGATCCACAGCAGGTGGCCGTCGCGGTGGACGGCCGGGATCGTGTAGCTGCCGCGCGAGTGGCTCAGCAGCCCGGAGAAGGCGTCGGCGAACCGCTGGTGGCCCTCCGGGTGGGTATCGGCGTTCGGCCACCACGGGTGGATCGGCGCGTAGGGCAGGTTCTCCGGGCCGTAGCCGAGGATGTCGGTGAACGCGGCGTTGATCTCGATCACCGCGCCGTCCTCGTCGCAGACGAAGAACGCCTCCTGCAACGAGTCGATCAGCGCGGTGTGCCAGCGGGCGTGGTGGTGGCGCAGGCGGGACAGCTCCACGTTCGCCCGCACCCTGGCCAGCAGCTCGGCCGCGGCGAACGGCTTGACGAGGTAGTCGTCCGCCCCCGCCCGCAGGCCCTCGATGGACGCCTCCTCCCCGGCGCGGGCGGACAGCAGCAGCACCGGAACGGCCGCCGTGCGGGGGTCGGCCCGCAGCGCGGCGACCAGGGCGAGCCCGTCGAGGCGGGGCATCATCACGTCGCTGACGACCAGGTCGGGCACGCTCGCGCGCACCGCCTCCAGCACCTCCACGCCGTCGGTCACCGACGCCACCTCGTAGCCCGCGCCGGACAGCAGCCGGGAGAGGTACTCGCGCATGTCGGCGTTGTCGTCGGCGACCAGCACGGTCGCGCGCACCTCGGGGGCCGACGCCGACGACACGTCGCCGGGGGCCGCGACGTCCCCTGGGGAGGCGCCGGGCTCGGAGGGCAGCCAGCGCAGGGCTTCCTGGACGTACGGGTCGGCCGCCGTGGACACCGCGGTCGAGCGCGCGACGTCCACGAGGGCGTCGGCGGGCAGGTGCGCGGAGCCGAACGGCACGCGGATCGTGAAGCGGGTGCCCTCCCCCTCCACGCTGTCGGCGGTGATGGACCCGCCGTGCAGGCCCACCAGCTCCTGCACCAGCGCGAGCCCGATGCCGCTGCCCTCGTTGGAGCGCGAGCGGGCGTTCTCGATGCGGTGGAACCGCTCGAACAGCCGCGGCATCTCCTCGGGCGGCACGCCGATGCCGGTGTCCGCGACCGTGACCACGGCTTCGCCGTCGCCCGCGCGCACGGCGACCCGGATGGAGCCCTCGAAGGTGAACTTCAGCGCGTTGCCGAGCAGGTTGAGGACGACCTTCTCCCACATGCCGGGGTCGAGGTGCACCGGTTCGGGCAGCGGCGGGCAGTCGACCTCGAAGGCCAGGCCCGCCTTGTCGATCGCCGAGCGGAACACGCTGGCCAGCTCCGCGGTGACGGCGGCCAGGTCGACCGGCTCGTAGCGCGCCTGCATCCGGCCCGCCTCGATGCGGGAGAAGTCCAGCAGCGTGTTGACCAGCTTGCCGAGCCGCAACCCGTTGCGGTGCACGATCTCCAGCTCGCCGCTCGCCCGAGGGTCGGTGAGCGCCAGCCGGTCGCGCAGCTCCGTCACGGGCCCCATGATCAGCGTCAGAGGTGTGCGGAACTCGTGGCTGATGTTGGAGAAGAACGCCGTCTTGGCCCGGTCCAGCTCGGCCAGCTCCTCGGCCCGCCGCTGCTGCGCCTGGTAGCTGCGGGCCGACGCGATGCCCGACGCGACGTGGCCCGCGACCAGGTCGACGAAACCGCGATAGCCCTCGTCCAGCTGCCGGAAGCGGTTCAGGCCCGCCACCAGGAAGCCGTACGGCGTGCCGCCCTGCTGCTGCAACGGCACCGCCAGCGCCTGCACGGGCGGCCGCGCCCAGTCCCCGGCGGGCAGCTCCGGCCCGTCCAGGTCCACCAGCGCGGACTCGCCCCGCGCCAGAGCCGCCACCGGCCACAGCGCGGCGGAGTCGGCGGGCAGGCTCGCCGGGAGGCTCGGATGGTCGGCCGGGACCCCGGTCCCGGCCGCCAGCCGCGCGGAGCCGTCATCGGCGAACAGGTAGGTCGACGTGAACGGCAGGTCGCGCAGGTTGCGGTCCAGCTGGCGGCACGCGAAGTCCAGCGTCTCCTGCTCGCTGCGCACCACGCTGGTGTCCGAGCCCAGGTCCCGCAGCGTCGCCATCCGCCGTTCGCCGATGACCCGGTCGGTGTCCTCGCTGACCACGCACAGCATCCCGACCACGGCGCCGTCGTCGTCGCGCAGCGGGCTGTAGGAGAACGTGTGGTAGCTCTCCTCTGAGTACCCCGACCGCTCCAGGAACAGCAGCAGCGCCTGGTCCCAGGTCGCCTTGCCGGTGGTGAGCACGTTCTCGATGCGGGGGCCGATGTCGTCCCAGATCTCGGCCCACACCTCGTTCGCGGGACGGCCGAGCGCCCACGGGTACTTGCGGCCCAGCGTGTCGCGCCGGTAGGCGGCGTTGCAGAAGAACGTGAGCCGCGGCCCCCAGGCCATCCACATCGGGAAGCGGGAGGACAGCAGGATGCTCACGGCCGTGCGCAGGCTCTGGGGCCAGTCGGACGGCGGTCCCAGCGGGGTCTTCGTCCAGTCCACGGCGGCGAGGTCGTGCCCGACCTCCCCGTCGACGGCGAACACGTCGACCACCACCGCCGACTCGTCACCGGCGTTGTCGGACCGCGTCACCGCCACCCCCCACGTCCACGCCGAAGCCGCCGCCACCCCAGGTCGGTGGAGCGATCCGTAGGATAGGCCGGCCGCACCGGGCGCGCGCCCGTGCCCGACCAGATCCGCCCGCAGCTCCAGGAGTCCCGGTGACCGACCAGACGTTGACCGTCACCCTCGACCCGCGCCCGACCGGGCCCGCCGTCGTGGCGGTCGAGGGCGAGCTCGACCACCACACCGCCCCCCAGCTCAGCGAGGTGCTCGACGCGGTGGGCGAGCGCGGCGTCGTCGTCGACCTGACCGGCCTCGCCTACTGCGACTCCACGGGCATCAGCGTCCTGGTCATCGCCTACCAGCAGGCGCGGGCCGCCGACACCCCGTTCGCCCTCGCGGGCCTCAACCACGAGCTGAGCCGCGTGTTCCAGATCATGGGGCTGGACAAGGTCCTGCCGTTCCACCCCACCGTCGCCGAGGCCGTCACCGGCCTGCCGCGGTGACACCGGGTCCGACGAGGTAGCTCCGGAGGAACCCGGCGACCTCGGCCCGCGCGACCTTCGCTCTCGGCACCACGCCGGGCATGCTGAGGAACGCGTGCGGCGCTCCGGGGTGCTCGGTCGACCGCACGGGCGTCCCGGCGGCGCGCAGCCGGTCGACGTAACGGCGACCGTGGTCGGCCACCGGGTCGAGGGTCGGCACCACCACCAGTGCCGGGGCGAGCCCGCTCAGGTCGTCGGCGCGCAGCGGGGACACGGCGTGGGCGTCGGCGCCGGGCGGGACGGCCAGCCGTTGGTACAGCCGGATCTGCGCGGCGGTCAGGGTCGGGCTGTCGGCGTGCTCGGTCATCGACGCGTGGTCGAACGCCGTGTCCGTGACGTCGAGGGCGGGGTTGACCAGCACCTGGGCGCACAACCGCAGGCCGGTGTCCCTGGCCCGGAGCGCGGCCAGCGCGACGACCATCGCCCCGTTGCTCTCCCCGAAGACCGCGACCCGCGCCGGGTCGATCCCCCACTCCGCGGCGTGCCGCACGACGTGCAGCAGCACGTCCCAGCCGTCGTCGACGGCCGCCGTCAACGGCGTTCCCGGCGCGAGGAGCCGGTGCTCGACCGACACGACGACCGCGGGCAGCCGCGCGGCGAGGTGGCTGGTCACCCAGTCGCTCTGCGCCGCCGTGCCGACGAACCCGCCGCCGTGGACGTGCAGCACGAGCGGCAGGTCGCCGCCGCGGTCGGCCGTCGGCCGGTGCACGCGGACCCGGATCCGGCGATCGGCCAGGTCCACCTCCTGCCACCGGATCACCGCGCCGCGGTCCGGGAAGCCGGTGACGATCCGCGCGAGCCGGGACGCCCGCTTGCGGTTCTCGGCCTCCCGGTAGGTCACCAGGTCGTCGGCCGTCATCGCCGACCAGTCCCGGTCCCGCCCCAGCGCGTGCAGCAGCCGGACGCCCAGCGGCGGCCGTTCGACGTCGTCCACGTGATCCCCCTCCACAATTTCGCTACCGTTAGTATCGATACCGATCGTAGCGCAACTGGCTATCGTGTGGCCATGACTCCGGCGACCGCCCGTCCTCCCGGCCGACCCCGCGTCGGCATCGACGCCGCGGTCTTCGCCGCGACGCTGGCGACGGTCCACGAACTCGGCTACGCGGGCGCGACCATGGACCGGGTCGCCGCCGCGGCGGGGGTCGCGAAGACGACGCTCTACCGCCGCTGGGAGTCGAAGGGCGTCCTGATCGTCGACTGCCTGCTCGACGCGCTGGGCCCGGTCCCGCTGGAGGGCTCCGACCGGGTCGAACTCCTGTCGTCGGCCATCCGGTGGACCGCGGCGAGGATCGCCGAGCCCGGAGTCGCCGGGGCGTTCGCGGGCGTGTTCGTGGACGCCGTCAGCGACCCGGCGCTGCGCCAGGTGCTGGCCACGCGGTTCCAGGCCCCGTACCTGACCGCGTTGCGGTCGGTGCTGGACGAGCCGGACGACCGGATCCTGCTCCTCGTCGACGTCGTCGTCGGCACGCTGCTGCACCGCGCGGGCATCACCGGAGCGCCGATGGTCGACGCCGACGTGGACGCCCTGACCGCGATGGTGCTGCACCAGTTCGCCGCCCCCGGCGGGACGGCCGCCCGGTAGGGTCGGAGAGTTGCCCGCACCTGGGAGGACCGCCGTGCTGAAGGCCTTCGCCGACCTGTCAACGCCGCTGCTCGCCGACGCGTGCGTCCGGCTCGGCGTCCCACTGCGCCTCGCCCCGCCCGGAGTCGGCGCGGTCACGCCCGGCCACCGGGTCGCGGGCCGGGTGCTGCCCGCGCGCCACTACGGCAGCGTGGACGTGTTCCTGGAGGCGTACGGCCGTGCCGAGAAGGGCGACGTGCTGGTCGTCGACAACGGCGGCCGGACGGACGAGGCCTGCGTCGGCGACCTCACCGTGCTGGAGGCCCGCGCCTCCGGCGTGGCCGGGCTGGTGGTGTGGGGGCTGCACCGCGACACCCCGGAACTGGTGGAGATCGACTTCCCGGTGTTCAGCTACGGCTCGTACCCGGCGGGTCCGGTCAGGCTGGACCAGCAGGGCCCCGACGCCCTCGTGAGCGCGCGGTTCGGGCCGCACACCGCGACCGGCGACGACGTCGTCTTCGGCGACCGGGACGGCGTGCTGTTCCTCGCCGCCGACCGCGTCGACGAGGTGCTCGACGTGGCGCACGGGATCCGGCGGACCGAGCGCGCGCAGGCCGAGCGGATCGAGGCGGGCGACACGCTCCGCGCCCAGACCGCGTTCGACGACTACCTGACCCGGCGCGCCGCCGACCCGACCTACAGCTTCCGCCGCCACCTCCGCCGGATCGGCGGCGCCGTCGAGGAGTGACCGGGCGCTACGCCAGCGCCTCGGGCAGGCTGCGGTACAGCTCCAACGTCTGGTCGAGCATGGTGGCCCGCAAGGCGCGCAACGGGTTGCGGGCCGGGGCCACCACCCGCAGCGGCCTGCCCCGGCGAACCCCGAGCAGGTGGTACTCCACCAACAGCGACAGCCCGATCGAGGCGAGGAAGTCCACACCGGTCAGGTCGACGACCACCGGGCCGCCCACCTCCTCGCGGTACGCCCCGGCCAACTGCTCGCCGAGGTCGTCGGCGGTGTGCGAATCCACCTGCCCGGCCGCGTTCACGACAACGGTGTCGCCCCGCACCTCGCGCCCGACCCGCAGCGGCTCGACCCGCTCGTCCTGACGATCTTCTCCGATCGACACACGACCTCCCGACGTCGTCGTCCTGGTTCCCCCTCAACCTAGCTGGTGGCCGAGGTCGAGGACCGATCAGCCGCACGCGTCACCACGGGCATCGCACGGGATCCGTTGGCACGGCTCGACATCCGCGTGCCGGGAGTGCGGGTCCACCACGACAGGCATTCCCCCCGGCGGGCACGGCGGCCCCACCGTCGTTTTAGGACGGTCCTCCAGACGAGCCGAAGGAGGAAGATCCAAGAGCGGCAACGTCCTGGCATGACCGCGCACCCATTCACGACGGTCACGTCGAGTGATCACCGGGCGATGTCGTCCCCTCGTCAACGACCTCCTGACCGGATCCCCTCCCGCACACGGAGCGCGGTCGACTGTTGACATCCAGGAAACACTCACCATAATTCGTAACATCGGAGCAATACCCGCTCCCCGGCCCGCAGTCCGGTCCAGAAGTGGACAGAAGGCCCTAAAGATCCGATGAATGCTCGGAAAGGGATCGACCGTGCCCGAATCCTCCCGTCGTGACTTCCTTCGCCTGACCGGAGCCGCGGGCGCGGGTCTGGCGATCGTCGGCGCACGGCCGTTCGCCGCGCACGCCGAGCCGGAGCGCCCGGCGGGCGCCACGCTCGTCCCCGACTCCGAGGCCACCACGCTCTGGTACCGCACCCCCGCGAGGGAGGACCAGATCATCCGGGAGGGCCTGCCGATCGGCAACGGCCGCTTGGGCGCGCTGGCCGGGGGCGATCCGGCCGACGACGTCCTCTACCTCACCGACGGCTCGTTCTGGTCCGGCGGGCGCAACGACGTGCCGACCGACGACGGGCAGCTGCACTACGACGGCGACGGGTTCGGCAGTTTCGGCGTGCTCGCCCAGGTCCGGGTGAGCCTGACCGACCACACGTACTCCGACTACCGCAGGCAGCTCGACCTCAGCAACGGGGTCGTGTCGGCGTCGTACCGGGTCGACAAGGCCCGCTACCGGCGGGAGGTCTACGCCAGCCACCCGGACGACGTGGTCGTCCTGCGCCTCACCCAGACCGGCGGCGGCAGCCACAGCGGGTCGGTGTCTCTCGTCGGCACGCACGGCGAGACCACGGCGGCGAGCGGCTCGCAGGCGAGCTTCACCGGGGCGCTGGCCAACGGCCTGAAGTACGCCGCGGCCGTCACCGCCGTGGGCGTCGGCGGACGGGTGCGCACCGACGGGGCCAAGGTCACCTTCGACGGCTGCCGCGAGGTGCTCGTGGTGATCTGCGCGGGCACCGACTACTCCCCCGACGCGGCGAAGGACTTCCGCGACCGGACCGTCGACCCCCTCGCGCTGGCCCGTGCCAAGGTCGCCGCCGCCGCGCGCGTCGCGGGCGTCAAGCTGCTGGCCACGCACGTGAAGGACTACCGCGGGCTCTACGACCGGATGACGATCGACCTCGGCAAGTCCTCGCCCGTGCAGCGCGCGCTGGACTCGTGGTCGCGGCTCGCGGTCCGCTACACCGACCCGACCACGCCGGACCTCGAACTCGAGGCGTCCTACGTGCAGTACGGCCGGTACCTGACCATCACCGGCTCGCGCGACGGGCTGCCGCTGAACCTCCAGGGGTTGTGGATCCACAACAACAACCCGGACTGGTTCGCCGACTACCACACCGACATCAACGTGCAGATGAACTACTGGCTGGCCGACCCGGCCGGTCTCGGCGAGTGCGCCGACGCGCTGGCCGACTACTGCGTGTCCCAGCTGCCGGTGTGGACCGACGTGACGCGCAGGCTGTTCAACGACTCGCGCAACCGGTTCCGCAACAGCAGCGGGAAGCTGGCCGGGTGGGCGATCGCGTTCTCCACCAACATCAGCGGCGGCAGCGGGTGGGTCTGGCACCCGTCCGGCAACGCGTGGCTGTGCAACTCCCTGTGGCGGCACTACGAGTACAGCCAGGACCGCGCTTACCTGGAGAAGATCTACCCGGTCCTCAAGGGGGCGGCCGAGTTCTGGCAGTCGCGGCTGATCCCCACGACCGTGACCGACGCGAACGGCGCGTCCCGCGAGGTGCTGGTCGACGACACGGCCTGGTCGCCCGAGCACGGCCCGGACGGCAAGGGCAACACCTACGCGCAGGAACTCGCCTGGGACCTGTTCGCGAACATGCAGGTCGCCTGCGCGCGGCTCGGCAAGGACGCCGACCTCGCCGCCGCGCTCAAGGACCTCCAGTCCCGCCTCTACCTGCCGCGCGTGAGCCCGAAGACCGGGTGGCTGGAGGAGTGGATGACCCCGGACAACCTGGGCGAGACCACCCACCGCCACCTGTCGCCGTTGATCGGCTTCTACCCCGGCGACCGCATCGCCGCCGACACCAGCTCGAAGGAACTGCTCGACGGTGTCCGCAACCTGCTCGTCGCCCGCGGCATGGACAGCTTCGGCTGGGCGGTCGCGTGGCGCTCGCTGTGCTGGTCCCGCCTGAAGGACGCCGACCGCGCGTACCAGTCGTACCTCACGGTCCTGCGGCCGTCGATGAACAACGGCAACGGCACCTCGGCGAACTTCTTCGACATGTACAGCCAGGGCAGCTACACGATCTTCCAGATCGACGCGAACCTCGGCGGCGCGACCGCGGCGCTGGAGATGCTCCTGTACTCCCGTCCGGGCGTGATCGAGTTCCTGCCCGCGCTGCCGCACGCCTGGGCGGCGACCGGGTCGGTCACCGGCGTCGGCGCCCGCGGCGGCTTCGAGGTCGACTTCCGGTGGCAGGACGGCAAGGTCACCCGCGCGACCGTGCGCAGCGTCGGCGGCACCACGACCGAGGTGCGCGCGGGCAAGTGGCGTCGCACCATCACCTTGCGCCCCGGCGAGTCGACGGTGCTGGTCCCCGGCCGCTGAGCACGACCTCACCCCGCCGCGCGCCCGGAGCCGACCGCCTAGGCTTCGGGCATGCGCGTGCTGATCGTGGAGGACGAGCCGTACCTGGCCGAAGCCGTCCGGGACGGCCTCCGGCTGGAGGCGATCGCCGCCGACATCGCGGGTGACGGCGACACCGCGCTGGAGCTGCTCGACGTCAACTCCTACGACCTCGCGGTCCTCGACCGGGACATCCCCGGCCCGTCCGGCGACGAGGTGGCGCGGCGCATCGTCGCGTCCAGCAGCGGCATCCCGATCCTCATGCTCACCGCCGCCGACCGGATCGACGACAAGGCGTCGGGGTTCGAGCTGGGCGCGGACGACTACCTGACGAAGCCGTTCGACCTGCGGGAACTGGTGCTGCGGTTGAGAGCGCTCGACCGCAGGCGGGCACACGCCCGGCCGCCGGTCCGCGAACTCGCGGGCCTGCGGCTGGACCCGTTCCGGCGGGAGGTCTTCCGCGACGGGCGGTACGTGGCGCTCACCCGCAAGCAGTTCGCCGTGCTGGAGGTCCTGGTCGCCGCCGAGGGCGGTGTGATCAGCGCCGAACAGCTCCTGGAACGGGCGTGGGACGAGAACGCCGACCCGCTCACCAACGCCGTCCGCATCACGGTCTCCGCGCTGCGCAAGCGACTCGGCACGCCGTGGCTGATCGCCACCGTGCCCGGCGTCGGCTACCGGATCGACACCACCGGTGCCTAGGCGGCCGGGGCCCAGCGCCCGCCTGAAGCTCACCCTCAGCTACGCCGGAGTCGTCATGGTCACCGGGGCCGTGCTGGTGGCCGTGGTGTGGTTCTCCCTGCTGCGCTACCTGCCGGACAACAGCAAGGGCCTGCTCGGGATCTCCCCCAACCAGTACCTCCTCTCGCGCATCTTCGGTCGTGCCGCCGCCACCGCCCTGATCGTCCTGCTCGTGGTCGGCCTCGTCGGCGGCTGGTTCCTCGCCGGTCGGATGCTCGCGCCCCTCACCAAGATCGCCGACGCGGCCCGCGTCGCCGCCGACGGCGAGCTGTCGCACCGGATCCGCCTCGAAGGGCGGCAGGACGAGTTCCGCACCCTCGCCGACGCGTTCGACACCATGCTCGAACAACTGGAATCCCACGTCGCCGCGCAGCGGCGGTTCGCCGCGAACGCCTCGCACGAGCTGCGCACACCGTTGGCGATCACACGGGCGCTCCTCGACGTCGCCCGCGACAACCCCACCCCGGACCTCGTCAACCGGCTCCACGCCGTGAACACCCGTGCGATCGACCTCACCGAGGCCCTCCTGCTGCTCAGCCGCAGCGGAACGGTCACCCACGAGCCCGTCGACCTCTCGCTCCTCGCCGAGGAGGCCGCGGAAACCCTGCTCCCCCAGGCCGAACAGCGCGGGATCACCCTCGACGTCACCGGCGAGCCGACCCACGCCGCGGGCTCCCCGACGCTCCTGCTCCGGATGACGACGAACCTCGTGCAGAACGCCATCGTGCACAACCTCCCGGCGGGCCGGGTGACCGTCCACACCGGATCGTCGGCGGGCACGAGCGTGCTTTCGGTCGAGAACACCGGCCTCCCGGTCCCGCCGGACCTCGTGCCCACGCTCGTCGAACCGTTCCAGCGCGGCGCGGAACGCGTGCGCGCCACCGAGCACGACGGCGTGGGACTCGGGCTGGCCATCGTGCAGAGCATCGTCCAGGCCCACCACGGCACGCTGGACCTCGTCCCCCGGCCCGCGGGCGGGCTGCTCGTCACCGTCCGGCTTCCGGCCTAGGACAGCTTGCGGCGGTACGCGGCCGTGGCGAGGAGGTACGCGACGACGAGGACACCCGCGCACCACACGAGGGCGACTACGACGTCGCCGCCGACCGACCGTTCGTCGAGCAGGCCGCGGAGAGCGCCGACGACGGCCGTGACCGGCTGGTGCTCGGCGAAGAAGCGCACCGGGCCGGGCATGGTGGCCGTGGGCACGAAGGCCGAGCTGACGAACGGCAGGAAGACGAGCGGGTAGGAGAACGCGCTCGCGCCCTCCACCGACTTCGCGGACAGGCCGGGCAGGACGGCGATCCACGTCAACGCCAGGGTGAACAGGACCAGGATCCCGGCGACCGCGAGCCACGCCGACACCCCCGCGCCCGAGCGGAACCCGACGAGCAGGGCCACTGCCAGGACGACCACGAGCGAGATCAGGTTGGCGACCAGCGACGTCAGCACGTGCGCCCACAGCAGCGCCGACCGGGAGATCGGCATGGACTGGAACCGCGCGAAGACGCCGCTCTCCAGGTCCGTGAAGAGCCGGAGCGCGGTGTAGGCGACGCCCGACGCGACCGTGATGAGCAGGATGCCGGGCAGCAGGTAGTCCACGTACGAGTCGGCCCCGGTGTCGATCGCGCCGCCGAAGACGTAGACGAACAGCAGCATCATGGCGACCGGCATGATCGCGGTCGTGATGACGGTGTCCACGCTGCGCGTCACGTGGCGCAGCGACCGTCCCAACAGGATGGTGGTGTCGCCGAGGAACCGCGTCATGCCCCTTCCCCCACGAGCGCGAGGAACACGTCCTCCAGGGTCGGCTGCTTCTCGACGTACTCGACCTTGACCGGCGGCAGCAGTTCCTTCAGCTCGGCCAGCGTCCCGTCCACGACGATCCGCCCCTCGTGCAGGATCGCGATCCGATCGGCGAGCTGCTCGGCCTCGTCCAGGTACTGCGTCGTGAGCAGCACCGTCACACCACCCGCCGCGAGCTCTCCGACGGCCCGCCACACCTCCAGCCGAGCCCGCGGATCAAGCCCGGTCGTCGGCTCGTCGAGAAACACCACCGGCGGCTCCCCGACAAGACTCATCGCCAGGTCCAACCGCCGCCGCAACCCACCCGAATACGTCGACACCCGCCGCCCAGCGACATCGCTCAACGAGAACCGCTCCAGCAGCGAGTCCGCCACCCGCCCAGGCTCGTCAAGATGCCGCAACCGCGCCACCAACACCAGGTTCTCCCGCCCGGTGAGCATCTCGTCCACCGCGGCGAACTGCCCGGTAAGACTGATCGACTCCCGCACACCAGCCGGACAGGTCGCCACATCAAAGCCGTTGACGCTCACCACCCCCGCGTCAGCCTTCAACAACGTGGCGAGAATCTTCACCACCGTGCTCTTCCCCGCCCCGTTGGACCCGAGCAAGGCGAACACACTCCCCCGCCCCACCTCAAAATCCACACCACGCAACACTTTCAGTTCCCCGTAGGCCTTCTCCAGCCCAACCACACGAATCACGGGCTCACCAACTTGATCGACCACCACGTCCATCCCCCTACTACTCGGTGACACTTACTACCGGTACATAGTAATACCGACTAGCGGCGCGAGCGCAAGGGAAACAAGAAGAACGAGCTTGTTGCGCCAAGCCTCGACCCGTGTCGACCAAGGGTTCAGAGCGCCTCGATGCCAGCGAACCAGCCGAGCGAAGCGCCAGCCCTACTCGACCGGGTCGCCAAAGGCACCACTCCAGAGCGCCTGGCACAGCCACCCGTGAAGCGACCCGCGCCTCGCGACTCGCCACTAGCGGGTCAGCCGAGCGAGGCGCTCAGACCACCAAAGCAGGCCGGACGAGGTAGTCGGCAGCAGCGGCCTCCGACCACACGACACAGCCGACCCCAAAGCAGGCGCATTCCGGCACGACTCCCCACCAGAGGATCAGCCGAGCGCAGCGCTTGCACCACCATCCACAAGGCCACCAAGGCTGGCCGGGCGAGATAGTCGGCAGTAGCGGCCTCCAACCCCCGGAGCGGCGACGCTTGGAGGCGAGGACGCGCCTGGATATCAGCAGGTCAGCCGAGTGAGGCGCTTGCTGCTCGCAGCTCGTTCAAGGCTGCCAGGGCGTGGTCGGCGAGGTTGCTGGTGGGGTCGGCTTCGGACCAGGCTGCGTAGCCGCGTTTGAAGGCCAAGACTCCGAGTTCGCTGGCCAAGGCGGCGGTGGGGTCGGGGATGCCGCGAGTGGTCAGGGCCTTTGTCATTGCGGCTGCGAGGCTGACGGTTTTGAGGGCGTCGCGTTCCTGGAGTTCGGTGCTGGCGGCGACTGCGGCCTTGAGGCGCGGGGCCAGTTCGCGGTTCAACGGGCCCATGGCGGTGGAGGCGCGGCGTAGGCCTGCCGCTACCGCCTCCAAGGGGGTGGCGTCGGTGGGGGCTTCGGTGATGCCCTCCGCCAGTAGGCCGCTCAAGGTTTCCTGGCCCGCGACCAGCAGTTCGCGCTTGTCCGGGAAGTGGCGGAAGAAGGTGCTCTTGGTGACGCCTGCCCGCTCGGCGATCTGCGCGACCGTCGTGGCGTCGTAGCCCTGCTCCGTGAACAGGTCGACGGCGGCCATGACGAGGCGTTCCCGCGCTCCCGGTTCCCATCGACCCATGCGACCATCCTAGGCGACGGGACCTTTGTCCCGTCAGCCTGGTACGGTGACGGGACAAGAGTCCCATCACTTGCGGGAGAGATCCATGCGTGTTTTCGTCACCGGTGCGACCGGCCTGATCGGGTCCGCCGTCGTCGCCGAACTGCTCGCCCACGGCCACACCGTCCTCGCGCTGGCCCGTTCCGACGCATCCGCGCGGGCTTGCGAGGCGGCGGGGTCCGAGCCGCTGCGCGGCGCTCTCACCGACCTGGACGTCCTGCGCGCGGGCGTCGCCCGGACCGACGGAGTGGTCCACCTGGCGTTCGGCAACGACTTCAGCACCCCCGAAGCCCTCGCGCGGGCGGTCGCCGAGGAGACCGCCGCCCTCACCACCCTCGGCGAGGAACTGGTCGGCACCGACCGCCCGTTCGTCACCGTGTCGGGCACGCCCGCCGCACCGAGCCGCGCCTCCACGGAGAACGACCCGGTGCCGACCGACGGCCCGGTCGGCGGCCGCGGCCGCGCGGTCACCGCCGTCCTCGCCCTGGCCTCGCGCGGGGTCCGCAGCACCGCCGTGCGCCTGCCCCGCACGGTCCACAACGAGGGCACGGG
>NZ_JBHYHC010000126.1:0-27895 GCF_042738955.1 Umezawaea sp. NPDC059074 | reverse complement strand
TTTGTCGGGCTCAAAAGGCGGTCCAAAGAGAGTCCCGCCCGACCACAATTTTAAGGCCGAAATCCCCATGTCAAATCGGCCACGTTCCGTGGCCCTCGCCTGCCAGTCCCAGCCAGCCCGCCACCGACCCTGTGCCTGGGTGGTGAGCCACTACGTTGCCCCGGCGCCTGCTTCTGGTCACCAGCTCGGTCTTTCTGTCTTCCTGTATTTCTATCTCTCTTTGTTTGCTGCAAATGCTGAAGGGCCCGGCCGGTTTCCCGGTCGGGCCCTTCACCTGCCTACGACTTACGTCAGAAGGAAGCCATCTTCTTCTGGAGGTTCTCGTCCAGCGTCGCGAGGAAGTCCTCGGTCGTCTGCCATTCCTGGTCCTTGCCCACCAGCGCGGCGAGGTCCTTGGTCATCTTGCCGCTTTCCACGGTCTCGATGACGACCTGCTCGAGGGTCTCCGCGAACTTGGTGACCTCGGGGGTGCCGTCGAGCTTGCCGCGGTGCTTCAGGCCGCCGGTCCACGCGTAGATCGAGGCGATCGGGTTCGTGGAGGTGGGCTTGCCCGCCTGGTGCTGGCGGTAGTGGCGCGTGACGGTGCCGTGGGCCGCCTCGGCCTCGACGGTCTTGCCGTCCGGGGTCATCAGGACCGAGGTCATGAGGCCCAGGGAGCCGAAGCCCTGCGCGACGGTGTCGGACTGGACGTCGCCGTCGTAGTTCTTGCACGCCCAGACGTAGCCGCCCTCCCACTTCATCGCGGCGGCGACCATGTCGTCGATCAGGCGGTGCTCGTAGGTGAGGCCCTTGGCGTCGAACTCCGCCTTGAACTCCTCGTCGAAGATCTTCTGGAAGATGTCCTTGAAGGCGCCGTCGTACGCCTTGAGGATCGTGTTCTTCGTCGACATGTACACCGGGTAGTTGCGCTGCAAGCCGTAGGAGAACGAGGCGCGCGCGAAGTCCTCGATGGACTTGTTGAAGTTGTACATGCCCATCGCCACGCCGCCGTCCTCGCCGTAGTTGGCGACGACGTGCTGGATCGGCTCGGAGCCGTCCGCGGGCTGGAAGGTGATGGTGAGCTCACCGGCGCCGGGGACCTTGAAGTTGGTCGCCTTGTACTGGTCGCCGTGGGCGTGGCGGCCGATGATGATCGGCTTGGTCCAGCCCGGCACCAGGCGCGGGATGTTCGAGATGATGATCGGCTCGCGGAAGACGACGCCGCCGAGGATGTTGCGGATCGTGCCGTTGGGCGAGACCCACATCTTCTTCAGGCCGAACTCATCGACCCGCGCCTCGTCCGGCGTGATGGTCGCGCACTTGACGCCGACGCCGTGCTTCTTGATGGCGTTGGCGGCGTCGATCGTGACCTGGTCGTCGGTCGCGTCCCGGTGCTCGATGCCCAGGTCGTAGTACTCGAGGTTGACGTCCAGGTACGGGTGGATCAGCTTGTCCTTGATGAACTGCCAGATGATCCGGGTCATCTCGTCGCCGTCGAGTTCGACGACGGTGCCCTGCACCTTGATCTTGCCCATGTTCTCGGACTACTCCCTTCGAGTTCCTACTCGCGACCCGCGCAAGCGGTACAAGCGTACTGCTAACGCGTGGACTCCGTCGGCCGACCGTGACATAAACGACGCCGCGACTTCACCGAGCCTGCCATGAGCCCCTCGACGGCGCGGAACTGACCGGTAGGTTCCGGTGATCACCTACGCTTCCCCGAAAGAGTGATCTTGGGGGGAAGCACAGTTGTCCACGGGACCAACCCACGCCATGAGCGGCCTGCTGGCCTGGGCCGCCGTCACGGCCATCGCCGCTGACCACCCCATCGGCCAACTGCACCCGCAGGGGTGGGTCGTCGGGGCCGTGCTCGCCACCGGCGCGGCGCTGCTGCCGGACCTCGACCACCCCGGCTCGACCGTGTCGCGGACGTTCGGGCCGCTCACCGAGGGCATCTCCGGCGGCGTGAGCGCGGTCAGCTCGTTCGTGTACCGGACCACCCGCACCAAGCGCGACTCCAAGCGCGACGGCAGCCACCGCGGGCTCACGCACACGCTGGTGTTCGCGCTGTTCGCCACGGTCGGCACCACGGCCATCGTGCAGACCAGCCAGAAGTGGGTGCTGCCGCTGCTGATGTTCGTGTTCGCGGGCCTCGCCGTGCGCGGGATCCTGAACGACTGGCACCCCAAGCAGGACGCGCTGCTGATCACCGCCGCGTCGGCCGGGATCACCTGGCTGTGCCTGTCGTGGACCGAGCGGACGGCGGCCAGCGCGGCGGCGTGCGGGGTCGCGGTCGGCATCGGCTGCGTGGCGCACTACCTCGGCGACGCGATCACCGAGCAGGGCTGCCCGATGCTGTGGCCGATCCCGCTGGGCGGCAAGACCTGGTACAACGTCGCGCCGCCGAAGCCGATGCGGATGAAGACCGGCGGCAAGGTCGAGATGGCCGTCGTCGGGCCGATCATCACGGTGCTGTCGGTGTGGCTGTCGGCCGCGGCGCTGCAGAACGCGGGCGTCCTGCCGTTCCTCGGCGGCTTCGACCTGCTGCCGATCTGACGACGTTCACCGACCAGCCATTCGGCGGCTACCGCGACATCACCCGATCGGACTAGCGTCCACGCGCAACACCACATGCCGAGGAGGCGCCAGTGCAGGGCAGCACCTGGCTGGGGCTGGACGCGGACCACCGCACCCCGGACGACGTCGACACCACAGCGCTCCACCTGCACGCCGCGCTGCTCTACGACGCGCGGGTCGTGTGCGCGCACGAGGTCGACGGGCACCACGCCATGTCGTTCCGGCTGCCGGAGTACCCCTCGGAGAACACGCTGTCGACGCTGGTCGAACGCGGCTACGGCGTGGCCGTCCACAACGGATCGCTGCAACGCCTCGCGGGCCCGGAGGACTTGCGGCGCGGTGCCCTGCGGGCCGCGCTCGCCCACCGCGACCGGCTGGAGGGCCGCGCGCTGCGGTTCCCCGGCCAGCGCGCGCTGCACGGCCGCTACGGGGTGTCGGACATCCTCGCGTTCAGCGCGATCGACGAGGTGCTGCCGCACGGCGTCAAGAGCGTCGACGCGCGCGGCGACCTCCAACCCTCGTTCCAGCACGGGAAACTGGTGCTGCGCTGCCCCTAGCCGGGGTGCGCTCCCACGGTGTCGCGGATCTGGGCTCCGAGGCCGCTCGCGCCTTCACGGGCGCAGTGGGCGCAGCAGAAGAACCGGCCCTCCACCTCGACGCCGTGGCCGAGGATGCGGCAGTCGCAGTGCTCGCACCGGGGCGCGAGGCGCTGGATCGCGCACTCGAAGCTGTCGAACGTGTGCACACCGCCGCTCACGGTGCGCACCTCGAAGGCCATCCAGTAGTCGTTGCCGCACACGTCGCAGGTCGCCATGACGCGGAAGCCTGGGGCAGGTCCGGGCGGCCCGCAACTTTTCAGCCGTCGAGCTCGGCGACGAGCTTCTTCGGGGCCACGGCGCGGTAGGCGTCGTCCACGACGTCCGCGAGCACGTCCCAGTCGACGGGGACGTCGAGGTACACGCCGAGCCAGCCGCGGTGGCCCACGTAGGGCGGGCGGAAGTAGTGTTCGGGGTCGCTGTCGACCAGCACCTGCTGCACGCCTTCCGGTGCGGCGCACCAGAAGGCGACGCGGTCGTCGTGGTGGTGGTCGGAGTAGGTGACGAAGGTCTTCTTGCCGCGCACGAACCACGCGGGCTCGCCGTGGCTGAGCCGTTCCGTGGTCTCGGGCAGCGCCAGGCACAGCGCGCGCAGGCGTTCGAGCGGGTCGTCCATGCCGACGACCCTAGGCGCGGCTGAGCACGCTGACCACCGGTCCGTGCAGGGTGGGCCGGTGGTCAGCGCGGCTGATCAGCCGACGTTGTTCTTGACTGCCGTGATCAGCTCACCGTTGGCCGTGTCTCCCGAGAGCTCCCAGAAGAACACGCCACCGAGGTTCTGGTTCTTCGCGTACGTGACCTTGCCGCCGATGGTGGACGGGGTGTCGTAGCTCCACCACTGGTTGCCGCACTTGGCGTACGCGGTGCCCGCGACCGTTCCGGTGGTCGGGCACTTGGTCTTGATGACCTTGTAGTCCTCGATGCCCGCCTCGTACGTGCCCGGAGCGGCGGCGGTCGCCGTGCCGCCCGGCGCGGCCTGGCTGACGCCGGTCCAGCCGCGACCGTAGAAACCGAGGCCCAGCAACAGCTTGTCGCTCGGGATGCCCTTGCTCTTCAGCTTCTGGATCGCCGCGTCGGTGTAGAAGCCCGGCGTCGGGATGCCCGTGTACGACGTCAGCGGCGAGTGCGGAGCCGTCGGCCCCGTGGGGTTGAAGCCGCCGAAGTAGTCGTAGGACATGGGGTTGTACCAGTTCACGTACTGCGCGGCACCGGCGTAGTCGGCCTTGTCGATCTTGCCGTTGGTGGTGCCGTCCGCCGTGATGGCGGCCGTGACGAGGTTGTTGGAGCCGAACCTGCTGCGCAGCGCGCCCATCAGGGTCTTGAACGAGTTGAACCCGCTCGTGTCGCAGCTCAGGCCGCAGGCGTTCGGGTACTCCCAGTCGATGTCGATGCCGTCGAACACGTCGGCCCAGCGCGGGTCCTCCACCAGCTTGTAGCAGGAGTCCGCGAACGCCGCCGGGTTCGCGGCGGCCTGCGCGAAGCCGCCGGACCAGGTCCACCCGCCGAAGGAGTAGATGACCTTCAGGTTGGGGTACAGCTTCTTCAGCTTGCGGAGCTGGTTGAAGTTGCCGCGCAGCGCGCCGGTGTCCCAGGTGTCCGTCGTACCGTCCACACTGGACGCCGCGTCGTAGAACTTGCTCGTGTCGGCCTCGACGTCGCCGAGCACGCACTTGCCGCCGCTGACGTTGCCGAACGCGTAGTTGATGTGCGTCAACTTCGCCGCGGACCCGCTCGTGCGGATGTTCTTGACGTGGTAGTTGCGCTGGTAGACGGTCCACTGCGCGAAGTAACCGATGACCCGCTTGGTGATCGCCTGCGCGCCGACCCCCGCTTCGGGTGCCGCGGTGGCCGCGGAAGGCGCGGCGAGCATTCCCGCCACCAGCAGGGGTGCGAGGGCGGCTCCGCCGAGCGCCACCAGCTTTCGCCTGGCTGAACTGAACATACAGGGCTCCAAGTGCGCTCGTGGTGCCTCGGCACCACATAGGGCATGGCAGCCGACCGGTCGGCGGCGGATCGTCCGGTCGGAGTCGTCGGGGTGTTCAGAGCGTGATCAGTCGGACACACTCAAGCTAAGTGGACTAGACCACTTCCGTCAATGACCCAATCCCCGTTCGCCCCAGGTTCAGGTACCTGAACCGACCCGCTTCACATACCGCCGCACCGGAACCACGATCCCTCCAGCGGCCAGATGCTCGAACCCCCCACGATCCACCCACCCGCACCGCTCGTAGAACCGCCGAGCCCTCACATTCCCCGCCACAACCGCCAACCACGCCTCGCCAAACCCGTTGACGGCAACCTGCCGCTCAGCCTCAGCGAGCAACACCCCCGCCACCCCGGCACCACGGTGAGCGGCATCCACGTACACCTGCTCAACCTCGTCCCCGACCACCATCACAAACCCGGCAACCACCCCACCGACCACAGCGACAGTCGTGTCCCCCACCTGCTCCGGCGCCCGCACCCAGAACGACTCCTCGGTCCGGGCGTCACGGAGTTCATCGGGCACATGCCCCAGATGCCCGTCCTGCCAACCACGGAACCAGATCTCGGCAACGGCCACCGAGTCGGCAGCGGTGGCAGGACGAAGGCTCACGGATTCGCGGTCACCCGGCATCGACCGAGTGTAGAAAACCCGTTGCCCCAAGCGATTCCCATTCCACCCGGACTCGACCGGCTCTCGCCTACATGACGGCCTGCCCGGCGAAGACCTGCCCTTCGAGCGTCGTCCTAGAACGACTTCCCGTCTCGGGTGACGCCACTGCCGAGAACTCGTACAACCTGTCCAGGTCGGGGACGACGACATTGCGCCGCAGGTGGCTCACCACAACTCCCGCCTTCCGCAGATCGCTGAACGCCTTCTCCGCCGTCCGCGGCTTCATTCCCGCGAGCGACGCCAGTTCGACCTTGGTCAACGGGATGCCCAACACCCACCCTTCGGGCTCCTGCCTTCCGTACGTCCGGACCAGCTCGCACACCACTCGGGCAACCCGTTCCGCAGCGGGGAAGGAAAGGAAGTCCCGACGCCGCTGATCGGACCACCTCAACTGATCGTTGATCATCGCGAACAACTCGATGAACGCGTCGTTGCGCCGCTGCAGGAAGGCCGTGAACTCCGAACTGCTGATCATCAGTGCCACCACGTTCCCGCAGGTCAAGACGGACGCGGATCGAGGCCTCCCGTCGAGCGCTGACATCTCTCCCACGATGTCACCCGCCACCCGGATGGCCAGGAGAGCGGTATTACCGGTCTCGTCCGACGCCTGAACCTTCACGACACCGTCGAGCAGCAGCAGTGCATGGGTGTCGGTCGCGTCCTGCTCGATGATTTCCTCGTCGTCCGGAAATCTGACCACAGCCCCGATTTCGAGCAGTTCTCGCCTTGAGGAATCACGCAGGCGGCCCAACAGGCTGTGCGCGGGCCATCCCAGTTCCGGCGGCACGAGCGGGATCGGCGGCTGGGCGCCGACACGGACCTTCACTCGCAGGAAGGACCGGTCGATGGGGAACCTGACCGGTGTCTGTTCCGCGCTCTGGTCGATCCGCAGCACTCGCTCGAGAACAGATCCAGCGACGTCGGGGCTCGTCCGCGCGCACAAACTCCGAACATCGGCAGTGCCGAACGAGGACTCGCTGATCAGCTTCGCGACGTGATCCCGCGCGTTCACCGGTTCAGGCATCTTCATCTCCTCCCGAAACCGCACGTCGCCCCTGGAAGCGGTGTCTCTCCAACGCGCTCTTGACCACATTCCTGGTCACGCCCAGGAGTTCGGCTATCTCGCCGAGTGTGTAACCCATCTCCTGCAGGATGATGGCCTTGTGGGCGACCGGGTGCTTGATGCCGCCGAGCCCGGCCTGAACGCTCAGGCGCTTCACGACGAGGTCGGCTGGATCGTCACCTGACGGCAAGCCGGCGATGCTGTCCACGTCCACGGTGCGCGCTTCGAACCGACGTCGGCGATCGTGTTCGGTCCGCCATTTCCGGTAGTGGTTCGGGAAGGCGTACACGCACCCGGTGATGAAGTAGGTCTTCAGGCTCGCACCGGATTCCGGTCTCCACTCGCCTCCCAGCACCGCGCGGTCCCGGAAGTCGACGATCGCCTTGGCCACGGTGTCGCCGGACAAGCCGACCATGTCCTCGTGCTCCCAGTACGGAGGGGGTTCTCCGGGCCAGCAGTTGTGCCTCTTGCACTGGTGGAAGATCTCACCGCTGATCAACCAGGCCATCATGACCGCATGGCCGTAACCGGCGAGTTTGTTCACGAAATCCGACCAGGCGGGGCCAGCGCACTGCTCGGCGAGCAGCACGCTCCACAAGTGGCGGTCCTCGTGGACGTCGTGCGGCAGATCTGCCGAATGGTCATCCTGCACCTCGTCCTGATCCTCACTCGAGTACGCGGGCCGGAGCATCCGGTCAGGGCCTCGTGATCCGCAGAAGGGCTTGTTGAGCACTCCTATGTCGAAGTCGGGGTGCGGCGGCAGGCCCGTGGCGAACTTTCGTTCGAGGAGGAACGCCCATGCCACAGGCGTCTGACCGACACATAGGAGTGCGGCAGGACCATCAACTCGATGCACCTGGAGAAGCGATGAGCAAGTCGACTCCCCCGCCGTTGCTGACCACGAGAAGTGCGGTCGTGCTCCTGCTCGGCGCCGTCTGTGGTGCCGCGACGGGTGTCCTGACGTACCTGACCGCGCACGACGTCGCCACAGCGGTTCTCGGCGGATCGACGGCGAGCGGAGCGGCTACCGCCTTCTTCCACAGCGCCATCGACCGCGACGAATCCGGGCTTCGCTGACGCACCTGGGCGACATGGGAAGGCCCGCCCGATGCGAAGCAGGGCGGGCGAATGGGCGCAGCCCATCAACCGGGGGTCTGGGGGCGCAGCCCGCCGGGTGGGGCTTGGGGGCTTCGCCCCCAAAAGACACGGACCAGGCCGGACTCGAACCGGCGTGCTCCCGCTCTGTGTGAGTGGGCGCGACAACCACTGCGCTACAGGTCCCCGATGAGCCGGGCCGGGGTCGAACCGGCGTCCTCCCCGCTCGCTGCGGGGCGCGACAACCTCTGCGCTACCGGACTCGTGGCCCAGCCTAGTGGTTCGGGCTTGTCGTGGTGGGAGATCAAGCCCAACGGAGCAACGGCGGCAGCACAACGTGGCCGTCAGCCCTTCGAGTGATCAACTCGGGGCGGGGCTGTTCGGCTGGTTCGGTGGCACACAATAGGGTCTGCTCCGCGGGGTCACTGACGATGGGCGGTTTCGTGCGCGCGGTCGACTACTACGAGGTGCTGGGCGTCGGGCGTAGCGCGTCCACCAGGGAGATCAAGTCCGCTTACCGGACCCTCGCCAAGGTCGCGCACCCCGACGCGGGTGGCAGCGGGGACGGGTTCCGGACGCTCCAGGAGGCGTACGAGACGCTCCAGGACCCCGTGCGGCGGTTCCACTACGACCGCGCGGGCGCCACGACCACCGTCGCGACCAGGCCGCGGAACCGGCGGTCGACGAAGCTGCGGGTGTTCGGGGACGACCCGAACTTCGTGCCGCCGCGCCCGTGGGTGGACCTCGGCGACATCCCGTGGTGGCACCTGGTCGACCTGACGCAGCGCGTCCGGTACGTGCCGACCAGCGGGCCGGGTCACGCGCCCGCGCTGGCGGCGATCACCGGGTGGCTGCTGCTGTTCCTGGCGGTCGCGGTGTTCGGGTTCTCGCTGGTCCTGCTCGTCGTGTGGCTGCCGCTGGTGGCGGCCGCGGCGACGGCGGCGTTCAAGCTGGTCCGCAAGTACCTGAGGAGCATGCGCGAGGACCGGGTGTTCGCGGGCCGCTACGACACCGGCGTCGTGTACGGCGAGCCGGAGGAGCGGATCTGCGAGCGGTACAGCGCGGAGGTGCTCGGCAAGTACCTGACCCGCCTGCCGGGGGCGCGGATCTTCCACGGGCTGTCGTGGCCCGGTTCGGTGTTCGCCGACATCGACCACGCCGTGCTGTGCGGGAAGCGGCTCGTGCTGGTCGAGTCGAAGTCCTGGTTACCCGGCCACTACGGCGCGGACGACGACGGCACGCTGTGGCGCAACGGCCACGTGTTCCGCGGTGGTGGCACGATGCTGCCCGAGGGCCTGGAGGCCTACCGGCGGGCGTTGCCCGACCTCGAGGTGCGCGGCGCGCTGCTGATCTACCCCAGCCGCGAGGGGGAGATCACCACGGACGAGGACGAGAACCAGGTGGTCGTGCCGATGACGCCCGACCAGTTCGTCGAGGACTTCGGCGAGTGGTTCGCCGAAGACCCCGCGACCGTCGACCGCGAGGCGCTGCGGGTGCTGCTGAACCAGGTGGTGGCTCAGGCGCGGGCGGCGGGGGCCTGAGCGACGAGGTCGTCCGGGCCCTTCCCCGCGAGCTGGCGCGCGGTGTCCACGTACAGGTCGAGCAGCAGGCTCATGTCCACGATCTTGCGGCGCACCTGGTCGGCCTTGGTGCCCTCCTTGGTGAACGGCGGCGGGAAGAGCGTGATGCCCTCCCACGGCGCCGCGCGCGCCGCCTCGGACCGCCAGTCGGGCCAGTAGCAGTCGGCGTAGAACTTGGTCAGCGCCCCGCCGAGGAACCACTCCAGCATGCCGCTGTAGGTCGAGTCGATGCTCTCCCACTCCAGCGTGTCCGGGGCCCAGTACCAGAGGCCGCCGGGCGGGCCGTCCAACGCGGTGCCGTTGAGCGCGAACCTGCCGCCGAGCAGGTCGTAGCCGACCGTCATCTTGCCCACCTCCTCGTACTCGCCGAGGGCGGGCAGTGCCCCGCCGCCGCCGAGCAGGCGGACCCAGTTGTCGATGACGAGGCCACCGGTGTGCAGGGCGATCGCGCCGAGCGCGGACCCCGCCGTCACCTGGAGGCGGTGCAGCGTGCGCCGCGCCGACTCCGGGCCGACCGGCAGCACTTCCACCGACAACTCGGACTTGTCGATCAGTCCCTGCACCCAGGGCCATGCGGGACGGTCGACGTCGACGAGATCCTCGACCTGACGTGGTGCGCTCACCCGCCCATTCTCACCTACTCAGGCCCATCAATCACCCATTCCGGGGCTGCGAGGTTGCGAACTTCTACAGGACGTTACCGTGGGGAAGAACACGTAACGTTCACGCGATCTTGTGCGAAGGCTGTTCACAGGCCCCTGAACAGGCGTTGAACGCCGAATGATGATCGACCTCGAGTCGACATGTCGATCAGCCCACTCTGTAGCTTGGGCCACATGAGCGCCGACCTGGTGGGCCGATGGAGCTTCGACTACGGCTACCACAGCGCGATGGAGGACGAGGAGCTCGTGTTCCGCGCCGACGGCACCGGCTGGTGCGAGTGGTCGCGGCCGGAGCTGAGCGAGTTCACCGTGTTCTCCTGGGAGGTGACCGGGCCCGCCGCCGTCCGGATCACGCCCACCCGCGCGGCCCGCGCCGAGTTCGAGGCGATCGAGGAGCTCGACCTGCCCGACCCGGTCGACGTCGAGTACGCGATCGTCGAGGAGACTCGGCCGCTCTACCCCGGCATGGAGGTGCTCGCGCTGCGGATGGCGCTGCCGTTCGCGGTGTTCCGCGCCGAGAGCTACGGGCTCTCCCGCCGGGAGACGCCGGAGGGCGACCGGCCGTACCTCTCGTGGCTGGACGACGAGCTGTAACCGTCCCGGCCTCGTATCGCGGTCGCCCCGGCCTTACATTGCCCGCGAGACCACTAGTCAGTTCGGAGCGTTACAACCATGCAGTCGCATCACGAGTTGGTCGGCACGCAGGTCTGGCGGACGTCGTTCGACCACCAGGTCCGCCTCACCCTGGTCGCGCACCCGCGGCTCAGCGCCGAACTCGTCGTGGAAGTCCCGTTCGAGCTGTGCAGCGGGACGGGCGAGTCGCACGAGATCAAGCCCGGCGAACCCGGCACGCTGACCCCCGTGCTCGGCCTGTTCATGAAGACCGTGGCGTCGGTCGACGTGACGGACGACGAGTCGCTCACGCTGAGGTTCGACGACGGCTGGTCGCTCGCCGCGCGCCCGGACGGCGACTTCGAGTCGTGGAGCATCGTGGAGCTGTAGCCTGCCGAACAGCGGCCGCGCGGGTTTGTCGCAGGCGAACCGCTCACCCGGCTGCTCGAACACCGCCGGGAGCAGGTGGTCGCTGATGTCGTGCGGCCAACGGGCTCCCGGTGCCAACGGCGAGTTCCACACCCCCGTGGGATCCTCTCCCCATGACCCGCACGCTCTGCCTGGCCCAAGACCCGGCGTCCGACGCACTGCTCGCCGAGGACCCGTTCGCGCTGCTCGTGGGAATGCTGCTGGACCAGCAGATCCCGATGGAGAAGGCGTTCAAGGGGCCGAAGGTCATCCAGGAGCGGTTGGGGCACGTGGATCCGGTGCGGATCGCGGAGATGGACGAGGACGAGTTCGTGGCGGCCGTGTCGAAGCCGCCCGCCATCCACCGGTTCCCTGGGTCCATGGGGAAGCGGGTGCGGGAGTTGTGCCGGTACGTCGTCGAGGAGTTCGACGGGGACGTGCGCCGGATCTGGGCCGACGGGGACGGGGCCGCTGTGCTGAAGCGGTTGAAGGCTCTTCCGGGGTTCGGGGATCAGAAGGCGCGGATCTTCCTGGCGCTGTTGGGGAAGCAGATGGGCGTTGAGCCCGAGGGGTGGCGGGAGGCCGCTGGGGCCTACGGGGAAGCGGGGTCGCGGCGGAGTGTCGCCGACGTCGTGGACGCCGTGTCGCTGGGTGAGGTGCGGGACTTCAAGAAGGCGGCGAAAGCGGCGGCGCGGACGACGTAAGGTCTGCGCGTGCACATTCCCGGACTGACGAATCTGCAACCTCTGGGGTCGGGTGGGTTCGCCACCGTCTACCGCGCTCACCAGGTGCAACTCGGGCGCGACGTCGCGGTGAAGATCGACAACCGGGTGCTGGTCAACGAACGCGACCGGCGGCGGTTCCTGCGCGAGGCGCACGCCGCCGCGCGGCTGTCCGGGCACCCGAACGTGGTCGGGGTGCACGACGCGAACATCACGCCGCAGGGCATGCCGTACATCGTGATGGAGCTGTGCACCGGCGGATCGCTGCACGACGTGCTGGACAAGAACGGGCCGTTGCCCGCCGAGCAGGTCCGGCACCTCGGCGTGCAGCTGGCGGACGCGCTGGCCGCCGCGCACGCGGAAGGCGTGCTGCACCGGGACATCAAGCCCGGCAACATCCTCGTCGACCGGTACGGGACGGCGAAGCTCGCGGACTTCGGGCTGGCGGCGCTGGTCGACGCGGCGGGCGACAGCACCGCGACCCGCGACGCCCTCAGCCCCAGCTACGCGCCGCCGGAAGCGTTCGCGATGGCCGCGCCGACGGCGGCGGGCGACGTGTACTCGCTGGCCGCGACCCTCTACGACCTGCTGGCGGGCAAACCCCCGCGCCCGGTGCCGTGGCCGATCGAGTCGTTCGACCACCTCGGCGAGGTGCTGCGCTCCCCCGTGCCGCCGGTGCCGGGCGTGCCGGTCGAGTTCCACCACACCCTGGTGCGGGCCCTGCACCCCGACGTGAACGCCCGGACGCCGACGGCCGCCCGGCTGCGGGACGAACTGCGCGGCGCCGTCGCCGTGTCGCCCCCGCCCCCTCCGCCGGTGGCGCCGCCGCAGATCAGCCAACCGCCGCAGATCCGGCAGGCCGACCCCTCGGTGCGCACGGAGAAGAAGCGGTGGCCGGTCGTGCTGGCCGCCGTCGTCGTCGTGGTGGCGATCGGCGCGGGCGCGTGGTGGCTGATCCCGAAGGACGGGACCACGGCCGCGGGGAAGCCGAGCGGCACGAACGACACGGGCGGCTCCGCCTCGAAAACGGCGGGCGACCTGCCGCCGCCCTTCCTCAAGGCGTGCGCGACGGGGTACTGCGTGGCGGAACAGGCCTGCTACAACGGCTTCAACGAGTTCGGCGGGCAGGCGACCACCTCGCGCAAGACCGGCACCTGCGCCGATGAGCACTACTGGGAGGCCTTCGCGGGCGGGTGGCTGTCGGGCGACATCCCCAAGGTCGACAGCGACACCCTTTTGAAGGCCCCCGAGATCTCGGGGGTCTGCACCAAGGCCGCGATGGCCGCCAACACCAGGCCGACGGTCGACACGTCGACCTGGCAGGTCGGCGTCGTCGGCTACGCGGACGGTGACCGCAACTACTTCCTCTGCATGGGATCGCCCGCCGAAGGCGGCGAGACGACCACCAGCGCGTTCGGGTCAGGCGGCTAGCAGGACCTGCTCCGGTTCCGGCTTCCGGCTCACGCGGCGGGCGTGGATCAGGAGGCCGAAGGCTGCCAGGGCGAGGATGCCCGCGATCGGGGGGAGCAGGGTGATGCCGACGTTGTCGATGATCAGGCCGCCGAAGACGCCCGAGATGCCGACGCCGAGGTAGATGGCGGAGGCGTTGAGGGACAGCAGGAGGCCGCTGTTGGTGGGGGCCAACTCGATCAGCCAGTTCTGGATGGGTGGGTTGACCGACCAGGTGAACAGGCCCCAGACGAACAGGGCGATGCCCGCCGTGATCGTGGTGGTGGCGGTGAGCGGGAGGGTCACCAGGACGGCGATGAAGACGGCGAAGATGACCACCAGCAGGCGTTGGCTGCCGAAGCGGTCGGTGAGCCTGCCGCCGAGGGAGTTGCCGATCGCGCCGCCGACGCCGTAGGCGAACAGCAGCAGCGAGATCACGGTGCCGTGGATGCCGGCGGTCGCGGCGAGCAGCGGTGAGATGTAGGTGAACACGCCGAACGCGGCCAAGCACGCCAGGACGGTCATGCCCAGCACCGGCAGGACGCGGCGGTCGGCGGCGACGGCGAAGCGCTCGCGGATCGTCACGACGGGCGGTGCGGCGACCTGCGGGACGCCGAGGCGGACGATGACGGCGGCGACGAGGGACAGCGCGCCGACGGCGGCGAACACGCCCTGGTAGCCGATCGAGCCGCCGAGGAGGCTGCCCGCGGGGACGCCGATGATCAGCGAGAACGTCAGGCCGCCGAAGACCGTGGCGACCGCCCGGCCGCGGTGTTCGGGGGTCGTCAACGCGGTCGCGACCAGCGTGGCGGCCGGGGTGTACGCGGCGGCGCCGAGCGCGCTGATCACGCGGGCGACGAGCAGCAGCGGGTAGTTCGGGGCCAGCGCGGACAGGATGTTGCCGATCGCCGAGACGACCAGCGCCACGACCAGCAGCTGCCTGCGGTTCCAGCGGCCGGTGAGGGCGGCCAGGACGGGGGCGGCGACGGCGTAGGACAGGGCGAACACGGTGAGCAGCTGGCCCGCGGTGGACAGCGACACGTCCAGTTCGCGGCTCACGGCGGGCAGGAGGCCGGACAGGATGTAACCGCTGGTGCCCACGGTGAAGGCTCCGGCGGCGAGCAGGTACGTGCGGGCGGACATCGGACTCCCAGCATCGGCTCCAGTGAGGTTCGACGCCGACCGTACTACGAGTTTCATCGAACTACGACAAGTATCGTACTATTGGTGACGTGGACAACTCACTGGAACACCCGGACCGCGACCAGATCCGGATCGAGGCCGTCCTGCACGCGCTCGCCGACCCGGTCCGCCTGACGATCGTCCGCGCGCTCGCGGGCAGCGACACCGGCATCGCCTGCGGCGCGATCGAGCTCGGCATCAGCAAGTCGACGCGCACCCACCACATCCGCACGCTGCGCGAGGCGGGCGTGATCACCGTGCGCCCCGAGGGCACGTCCCGGATCAGCACGCTGCGCCGCGACGACCTGAACGTCCTGTACCCCGGACTGCTCGACGGGGTGCTGTCCGCTCAGCGCTGATCCACTCGAACGCCATTTCCGCAATTATGCGGAAATGGCGTGGAATCGTCCCTCGAATGCCGTACCGCATACCGCCGAACGAGTTGTGAAAATCGACTTCTCGGAGGATCTCCACGAGTCCGCGAACCCCGCTGTGACTTTCCACCGCCATTCACTGCGCCAGTCGAGCGAATCGCTCACCTGCGAGGGTGCGGGCGGCTAGGGTTGGCCGCGTTCAGCTCCCTGCCTGCCCCATTGGAGATCGCGCGCGGTGGACGTCCTGCTCAGCATTCCGGAAAAATCAGCGTTGTTCGCCCTCATGCTGTTCGTCGAGGAAGCCTCGAACACGGACATCCGCGAGGAGTACGGCTTCACGATCGACAAGAAGGTCCGCGATCGGCTCGTCGGTTTGGGATTCGTGTCCGCGCGCAAGGCGAAGGAACTGCGCGGCGCGTTCGTCCACGAACTCACCGATGACGGCTGGCGGCAGTGCCGCGCGGAGTTGACGGCGAAGACCCCGGCGGGCGTGCAGAAGCCGTACCGCCTGCTCTTCGGCCTCGCCCGCGCCCTCGACCGGCACCTCACGAGGTCTCGGCTGGAGATGGCCGACTTCTTCGCCCCCGACGACTCGACGCCCGCCCCGGCACCCGTCGACCCCGCGGGGGAGGTCCGAGCCGCGTACGAGTCCCTGGCGTCACGTCCGGGAGCGTGGGTCAGCCTGGCGCAGCTGCGCGACGCGCTGTCCCACCTGTCGCGCGAGGAGGTGGACGCGGCACTGGTGCGCCTCGACCTGGAGCCGTCGACCTACCTGATCCCCGAGGCCAACCAGAAGATGCTGTCCGAGGCGGAGCGCGACGCGGCCGTCCACGTCGGCGGCGAGGACAAGCACCTGCTGTCCATCGACCACGCCTGAGGACGCCACGCATGGACGACCAGGAGCGCAAGGCGCTGGAGAACCTGCGGTTCGACTGGGCACCGACCCCGGAGGACGTGTGGGACCCGACGACCCCGCACGTCGAAGGCCTCAACGAGACCGCGCTGACAACGGTCATGGCCGCCTACGACGACGCCAAGGCGAGTCGGGGCCCGAGTCCGCTCGGCGTCGCCATCACCGGCCAGCAGGGTTCCGGGAAGACGCACATGCTCGGCGTCGTGCGGGCCGAGGTGCGGCGACGGGGCGGCTACTTCTTCCTCGTGAGCCTGTCGCAGAGCGACTTCTGGCAGAACATCGTCCACGCGCTGCGCAACGGCCTGCACTACTCGGGGCCGAGCGGCGAGCGGCAGCTCACGGTGGTGCTGGTGCGGCTCGCCAACCGGCTGGACCTGCCGGACGAGGCACGGCGCCAGGTCGTCGGCGAGGCGCCGCTCACCAAGTGGGCGCTCGACGAGGTCGTGCACGCGTTGGGCAGGACGGATCCCCAGCGCGGGCACGAGTGCAGGCACACCGCCCGAGCCCTGGTCCTGCTCGCGGCCAAGGACCTCGCCGCGAACGAGGTGGGCGAGTCCTACCTCGTCTCGGCGAGCGAGGCGGTGCCCGGTGAGCGGAACAGCTGGGGCATCCACCCCGATCCGAAGGACGCGCACCAGATCGTCGGCGAGCTGTCCCGGCTGATCTCGCTGACCGGGCCGAGCCTGCTCGCCATCGACCAGATCGACACGCTGATCTCGCAGTCCCAGCGGCTGACCCACGAGGACTCCTCCGTCCCGTCCGGCGAGACGGAGAACCTGCTGGACCAGGTCGGGTCGGGGCTGATGGCCCTGCGCGAGACCATGCAGCGCACGGTGTCCGTCGTCGCCTGCCAGCACCAGGTGTGGTCGAGCCTCGAGAAGCACACCACCGGGGCGGTGATCTCCCGGTTCCGGCAGGAGTCGCGGCTGAAGACGGTGCCGACGGCGGCGATCGGGCAGGCGCTGGTGGAGACCCGGTTCCGGCAGCGGTTCGAGGAGGTGGGCTTCACGCCGCCGTACCCGAGTTGGCCGGTCATGCCCGACGCGTTCTCCGGAGCCGTGCACTTCACCCCCCGTCAGCTGTTCAAGCAGGTCGACGAGCACATCAGGACCTGCCTGGAAGCGGGCGTGCTGGTGACGCTGGCGAGCCTCACCAGCAGGGTCGGCCTCAAGACCCGGCGGAAACCGCAGGTCGAGTCCGTGTCGGACGCGCAAGCCGACTCGCTGGACGAGCGGTTCGCCGCCCTCGCGCGGGCCGCGGACCTCAGCATCGCGCTGGACAAGGTCGGCGAGGACTCGCGGATGCCCGAGCTGCTGACGGCCGGGCTGCGCACCTACATCTTCGAGCAGGGCGACGACCGCAAGCGGTACTCGCTGGACAACCGGCAGGGCGCGAACCCCTCGCTGCACGCGAAGCTGCGGCGGATCCTGGACGAGGAGAGCGAGGACCAGGCCCACTGGTGCTTCCGCGCCGTCGCCAGCGCCGACCCGCGGGCGGCGCAGAACCGCATCGAACGCCTGCGCGTCGCCGCCGGTCTCGACCCGAACGTCCCCAAGCGCAAGGCCTTCCTGCTGCGCACCGGTCCGTGGAAGACCACCACGAAGAAGACCGGCGAGAAGCTGGACGCGTTCCTCGCGGCGGGCGGGGTGTTCCTGGACCGGGTGGACCTGGACGATCTGAAGGCGTTCGACGCGCTGGAGAAGCTGTGGGACGAGGACCCTCCCGGTCTCAAGCCCTGGCTCCAGCAGCGCAAGCCCGCGAGCGGCACCGCGCTGTTCCGCGCGGTCTTCGGCGAGCCGGAGCGGGAGCCGGACCCCGGTGGACCGGCGCTCCCCCTGCCCCACGACGACAACGCCGGGTGGCCGGACGAGGACCTCGACGTCGTGGAGCCACCCGCCCCGGCACCGGCGGCGGTCGCCGTGCCACCGGGGTTCCTCTCGCTGGGCGAGAGCACGGACACCGATGAGCCGGTGCCGATCCCGCTGGAGGCGCTGCGCAAGCACGCGGTGATCTTCGCGGGGTCCGGCTCGGGGAAGACGGTGCTGATCCGCAGACTGCTGGAGGAGTGCGCGCTCCAGGGCGTGTCCGCGATCGTGCTCGACCCGAACAACGACCTGGCCCGGCTGGGCGACGCGTGGCCGAAGCCGCCCGGCGGCTGGAGCCCCGGCGACGACGTCAAGGCCGCCGACTACCTGGCGGGCACCGACGTCGTGGTCTGGACGCCCAACTACGAGTCGGGGCGGCCGCTGAGCTTCCAACCCCTGCCCGACCTGGCCGCCTTGAAGGGTGATCCGGACGAGTTCCGGCTCGCGCTCGACACCGCCGTGGCGGGGCTGGCGCCACGGGCCCGCGCGGACGGCTCGACGGTGAAGGCGGACCTCGCGCGGGCGGCGTTGAAGGAGGCGCTGGCCTACTTCGCCCACACGGGCGGCGGGAGCCTCGAATCGTTCCTCGACCTGCTGAGCGACCTGCCGGACGGCGTCACCTCGCTCACCAAGGGCCAGGCGATGGCGGCCGACATGTCCGAGACCCTCAAGGCGGCGATGATCAACGACCCGCTGTTCGGCGGCTCGGGCACGCCGTTCGACCCCGGAGTCCTGCTCACGCCCGCGCCCGGCAAGCGCGCCCGGATCTCGGTGATCAGCCTCATCGGCCTGCCGTCGGACCAGCAGCGGCAGAGCTTCGTCAACCAGCTGCAGATGGCGCTGTTCGCGTGGATCAAGCGGCACCCGGCGGGCGACCGCCCGCTGGGCGGGCTGTTCGTGATGGACGAGGCCCAGACCCTGGCGCCGTCGGGGGCGATGACGGCGTGCACGTCCAGCACGCTGGCGCTCGCGTCGCAGGCCCGGAAGTACGGGCTGGGGCTGGTGTTCGCCACGCAGGCGCCGAAGGGCATCCACAACCGGATCGTCGGCAACGCGGCCACGCAGTACTTCGGCTTCATCAACAGCCCCACCCAGGTCGCCGCCGCCAAGGAGATGGCGGCGGCCAAGGGCAGCACCGTCCTGGACATCTCGCGGCTGACCGCGGGCCAGTTCTACGCCGTCGGCGAAGGCCTGCCGTTCCGCAGGGTCCGGTCGCCGATGTGCCTGAGCCACCACCCGTCCAGCGCGTTGACCGCCGAGGAAGTGCTGGTCAGAGCCCGTACCGAGCGGCAGTAGGAGAAGCGCGGACCTCGTCAGCCCGGACGCCTTCCGCACCGGCGGCGGCAACGACCCGGGCATCGACGCGTACGGCGTGCTGGTCAACGGCGACCAGGTGGCGGACATGGTGGCGCAGAAGGCGCGCTCGGCGGAGGAGCAGCTCGCGGAGCCGGGGCTGTTCGAGGTCGTGGAGTTCCACTGCGCCCTGCGCTAGAGCTGCGGCTGCTCGGGTCCGGCAAGGTGTCCCACTCGTCGCAGGCCGCGCAGAAGCAGTGCGAGCGGACGCCGGAGGTGCTCTGGGACCCGAACGAGTCGGAGCGCCTGGTGCTCGACCCGCTCGACCCGCTGCGGCGGGCGATCGACGCCGAGTCGGCGCTCGACGTCCGGCTGGGCGAGGTGGTGCGCACCCAGCGCTTCGCCGAGGGCTTCCGCCGCGAGGTGCTGGGCACGACCTCGTAAAAGCGGTTGCGCGCGGCCGTAGCGTTGATCGACGTGCGTGCGTGGGGTTCCAGTCAGGTCCGGCTCGTGGCAGCCGGTTTCCGGAGGTATTCGACCTACCGGCAGGCGATGGTCGCGGGCACGGCCACGAACGTGGTGTTCGGTCTGTTGAGGATGGCCGTCCTGCTGGCGGCGCTGGACTCGGCCGCGGGTGGGCGGATCGGGGGCTACGACGTCGCCGCCACGGTCACCTACGTGTGGCTGGGGCAGGGGCTGCTGGCGTTCGTGGTGCTGTGGGGGGATTCGGCGCTGTCCGACCGGATCCGCACCGGGGACGTCGTGGTGGACCTGTACCGGCCGTGGGACCTCCAGGTGGCGGCGCTCGCCGAGGACCTGGGGCGGGCCGGGTACTGCGCGCTGACGCGGTTGGCGCCGCCGGTGGTGGTCGGGGCGCTGTTCTTCCCGTTCCGCTGGCCGTCGGTGGAGCGGTGGCCGCTGTTCGCGGTCAGCGCGGTGCTGGCGGTGCTGGTCAGCTTCGGGATGCGGTTCCTGGTGAACGCCAGCACGTTCTGGTTGCTGGACAACCGGGGCGTGGGGTCGCTGTTCGGCGTGGGCACCGGGATCCTCTGCGGGTTGACGGTGCCGCTCGACTTCTTCCCCGAGTGGGCGCGGTTCGCGCTGTGGTTCACGCCGTTCCCGGCGATCATGCAGGGCCCGATCGACGTGTTCCTGGAGCACGGGTCGCTGTGGCTGACGCTCGCGCACCAGGTGGCGTGGGCGGTCGTCCTGTTCCTGCTGGGCAAGCTGGTGCTCGCCCGTGCCGTGCGGAAGGTCGTGGTGCAAGGTGGCTGAGGGCGTGTACCGGAGGATCCTGCACGCCCGGCTGCGCGGGCAGCTGTCGTACCGGGCGTCGTTCCTGCTCGACTGCGCCGCGCAGGCGCTGGCGCAGGGCGGCGAGCTGGTGGTGATCCTGGTGCTGTTCAACCGGGTCACGGCGCTGGGCGGGTTCTCCGTCGACGAGGTGCTGCTGGTGTACGCGTTCGCGGGCACCGCGTTCGGGCTCGCGGACCTGTTCGCCGGGCAGCTGGACACGCTGCCGACGCTGATCCGGACGGGGAAGTTCGACACCCTGCTGCTGCGGCCGTTGGGCACGCTGCCCCAGCTGATGTCGTCGGACCTGCCCCTCAAGCGGCTCGGACGGGTGCTGGCGGGCCTGGTCGTGCTCGGCTACGCGCTGGCGCACAACGAGGTCGTGTGGACGCCGTGGTCGGTCGTCCTGCTGGCCGTGACGCCGGTCGCGGGCGCGGTGATCTTCGGCGGGGTGTGGGTGGTCGCGTGCTCGGTGTGCTTCTGGCTGGTCGACGGGCGCGAGCTGGCGAACACCGTGACCTACGGCAGCAGCACGTTCACCTCGTACCCGATCAGCGTGTACTCGGGGTGGCTGCGGCGGTTGATGGCGTTCGTGGTGCCCGGCGCGTTCGTCGCCTACTACCCGGCGCTGGCGCTGCTGGACCGCGCCGACCCGCTGGGCGCGCCCGCGTGGCTGGGCTGGGTCGGCCCGCTGGTCGCCGCCGCCGTCGCCTGCCTGGCCGGGGTGACCTGGAAGTTCGCCGTCCGACACTACCGAGGGACTGGATCATGATCGAGGTGCGCGACCTGCGCCGGGAGTTCCGCGTGAGCCGGAAGACCGGGTTCCTGCGGCGGACGCACGACACGGTGGCGGCGGTCGACGGGGTCAGCTTCGACGTGGCCGCCGGGGAGGCCGTCGGGTACGTCGGACCGAACGGGGCCGGGAAGTCGACGACGATCAAGATGCTGACCGGCATCCTCGTGCCTACCTCGGGGACCGTGCTGGTGTCCGGCATCGACCCGTCGCGGCAGCGCAAGGAACTGGCCCGGCGGATCGGCGTCGTGTTCGGGCAGCGCAGCCAGCTCTGGTGGGACCTGCCGCTGCTGGACAGCTTCGACCTCCTGCGGACGATCTACCGGGTGTCCGGACCGGACTACGCCCGGCGGCTCGCGGAGTGCGTGGAACTCCTCGAACTGGGGCCGTTCCTGGCCACGCCCGTGCGGCAGCTGTCGCTGGGGCAGCGGATGCGCGGCGAGGTCACGGCGTCGCTGCTGCACGCGCCGGAGCTGCTGGTGCTCGACGAGCCCACGATCGGGCTGGACCTGGAGTCCAAGGAGCGGCTGCGGGAGTTCCTGGCGGAGCTGAACACCAAGCGCGGCACCACGGTGCTGCTGACGACGCACGACCTCGACGACATCCAGCGGCTGTGCCCGCGGCTGGTGGTGATCGACCACGGGACCGTGCTCGCCGACGGCCCGTTGGCCGACCTGCGGGCCGAGGTGAGCCCGGAACGGGTGCTGGTCGTGGACCTCGAGGACCCCGCCCCGGCGCTGGAGGGCCTGCCCGGCGTCACGTCCGTGCGGCTGGAGCTGGGCGGCAAGCGGCAGCACCTCGCGTTCCGCCGCGACCGGACCACGGCGGCCGCGCTGATCACGGCCGTGGCCGCCCGCGCGGAGGTGCACGACCTGTCCGTCGAGGAATCCGACATCGATGACGTGGTGCGCGGGTTGTACGAACGCCGTCACGCGGCGCGCGATGTCGGTAATGTCGGAGTTTCACCCGACAGTCGATGACGACGATCCTGGAGTTCACATGCGCGGTTCCCGGTCGGTGGCCACCGTTGTGCTGGCACTCGGACTGGCAGGTGCTGCCTCCGGCTGCGATGCCGTCAACGAGGCGACGAACGCGGCGAACTCGGTCAACAACGCCGCGAACAAGGTCCAGCTCTGCCTGGACGCGGTGAAGCTGCTGGGCTTCACGCCGGACCTGAGCAACCCGCAGGCCGCCGTGGACGACGCCCACAAGAAGGCCGAGGAGATGACGAAGCTGGCCGAGCAGGCGGGCGACACGACGCTCAAGCAGGCGCTCGAGGCGTCGGCCCAGCAGCTCAGCTCCGTCACCCTCAGCGACCTCGACCCGGCGTCCGCGGCGGGCTGGTTGCAGCAGAAGCTCGACAAGCTCAACACCCTCAACTCCGCGTGCGCGAGCTGACGGCGTCCCCCACACGCGCGCACCCGTTGGGGGAACACCTTTCCGCCGGTTGAAACCAAACCTTGGTGGTCTGTCGTCCGCCGCTCCGGCCACCTACGCTGGTGGCCATCGGAGGTGCAGAGAGATGCAGGCATTGGTAGGCGACAGGTTGCACGTTCACAGCCGCGTGATCGGCGTCGAGGAGCGGCTTGGCGAGATCCTCGAAGTGCGCGGCGAGGAAGGTGCTCCCCCGTACCTGATTCGCTTCGTGGACGGGCATGAAGGCCTGGTGTACCCGGGTCCGGACTGCCTCGTCGAGTCCCGCACGAAGAGCTGAACCCGTCGCCAAGGCCGTTCGCGGCCTTGGCGACGGCGGGACGGCTCAGCCGCCGTCGAGGGCGACCTGGATCAGCGCCTCGGCCAGCTGGGGCGTCGCGGCCGCGACCCCGGACCACCGCTTGGTCAGGTCGTGGTCGAACGTGAAGGGCCTGCCGCGCAGGTCGAGCAGCACACCGCCCGCCGCGGGCACGGTCACCAGCGCGGCGGCCAGGTCCATGATCCGGTGGGTGTCCGAGCCGGGGTCGATGAACGCGTCGACCGAGCCCTCGGCGACCAGCACGGTCTCCAGGCAGGTGGTGCACAGGATGCGGATCCGGTCCGCCCGGTTCGCGATCCGGTGCCACGCCTCCTCGGTGCCGCGCTTGGGGCGCATCAGGCACACCGACGCGCCGTCCAACGTGGTGCGCCCCGTCGTCCGGTAGGGCGTGGGCTCGCCCGCGCGCGCCCACCACGAGCGGCCGGTGTCGAACCAGACGGTCAGCGCCTCGGTGGGCACGCCGTCGCGCACGACCACGCCCGCGAAGCACGACAGGGGCACGCCGAACGCCGCGTTCGCCGACCCGTCGACCGGGTCGATCACCAGCGTCTCCGCGGACCCGTTGTCGATGAACCCGGCCTCCTCGGACAGCAGGTTGGCCCCGTTGCGCATCGCCGCGTCGGCGATGGCCCCCTCCACGATCGCGTCGACCCGCATGGTGGGCGTGCCGTCCGCGCCGTCGGCCACCTCCTCGCGCAGCTCCAGTCTCGTGTGCGCCAACCGGGCCTCGCCGTACGCCTGGGACGCGGCGCGGGCCGTGGCGGCGAGGGCGGGGTGGACGTCGGCGGGCATCTCGGGTTCGGGAACGGGCCAGGTGATGCGCAAGTAGCGTCTCCTCCGTGAGGACTGGGACCCTGCCGGGCGGGCTGCCGTACATGGCCATCGGGCGCGGGCGCCCGCTCGTGTTCCTACCCGGTTTCGGGCCGGAGCACACGGTGCCCACCGGGTGGGGGCGGCGGATCGCGCTGAGCCAGGTGCGGGCGCTGGCGGAGCACCGCGAGGTGTTCTGGGTGAACCGGAAGCCGGGTTTGGCCCCCGGCACCACGATGTCAGACCTGGCGGCCCAGCACGCCGTGGCGTTGCGTGAGCGGTTCGGGGCCCCGGTCGACCTGATGGGGCACTCGACCGGGGCCTCGATCGTGTTGCAGGTGTTGGTGGAGCACCCGTCGGTGGTGCGGCGGGGCGTCGTCGTGAGCGGGGCGTACGCGTTGGGGCCGTTGGCCAGACCGCAGTTGCGGATGGGTGAACTGCTGGCCGAGGGCAAACCCGGCTACCACCTGATCGCGCCGGGCATGACGCGGAACCCGGTGCTGCTGCCGTTGTTGACGGGCGTGATGTGGGCGGCCGGGCTGTTCGTGCGCAAGCCGGCGAACCCGTCGGACATGCTCGCCGTGCTGCGCGCCGAGGACGTGTTCGACGTCCGCGAGCGGTTGGCGGACATCCCGGCGCCGACGCTCGTGGTGTGCGGGGAGCGGGACTACTTCTGGACGCCGGAGATGTTCGCCGAGACCGCGGCGCGGATCCCGCACGGGCGGCTGATCAGCTACCCGAGGGTCGGCCACAACCCGATGGGCGACCCGCGGTTCACGCCGGACGTGCTGGCGTTCCTGGACTCGTGAACTCGGCGATCAGGTCCCGGTAGGTGGCGAACGCCGGTTTCGGGGTGTGGTCGTCGTGCAGCAGCCCAAGGTTGTGCAGGAGGTCCGGCTGACCGCTGTCGGCGTCCCGCAACGAGAAGTGCTCGTAGGTGGTGATGTTGAGGTCCGAGGCGGCGATCTCGCGGACGACCGCGTCGAGGACTTCGGCCTGGCGGGAGTCCGGGCGGTCCGGGCCGGTGCTCCAGCCGTGCTCGGTGACGTGGACCGGGGTGTCCTCGGGGATGCCCGCGGCTTTCAGGCTGTGGTGGCGGAAGGTCGTGAGGACGGCTCGGACGGCGTCGGGGAACCGGTCGGCGGGGATCGGGCGGAACACGTCGGGGAAGAAGTCGAGGCCCGCGTAGTCCAGGGACTCGCGGAACTCCCGGCCGCCCCGGCGGCCCAGGTCGGTCCAGAACTCCTGGGCGGGGTCGAAGATCGCGGTGGAGTTGCAGCCGACGCGGACGTCCAGACCCAGGGCTCGCGCTTCCCGCTTGGCGGCGATGACGCCCTCCACCAGCGCTTGGCGGACGGCGGGGAACTCGCCGTCGCCGCCGGGGCCCGCGTTGTCCGGCTCCTCGGTGATCTGGAGGGTCGCCAGCGTGGAGCCGTGGCGGTGCAGGAGGCCGCGGAGGAACGCCAGCCAGCCGGTGAGGTCGTGGCCGGGATCGCGGAAGCAGGCGACCAGGTCCAGGCGGCGGTGGCCGTTCAGGAGGGCTTCGGGGTTCGGCGGGGCCTCGTGCAACGTCGGGTAGTGGACGTAGGCGCGGACGAGGAACGGGTGCGGGCCGTGGAGGTCGTCCAGGGCCTTGGCGAGCCGGGCGGGGTCTTCCGGCGGGGAACCGTCGTCCAGGGCGATGCGGCCGCCCGCGTAGATGCCGAACGTGAGGGTCATGGCCGGGACCATACTTGGTGTCACTCCAAGTTTGGTGTCGGTGTAAGATTTTTCCCGTGGGACTTCGGGAAGAGAAGAAGGCCGCTACGCGGGAGCTGGTGAGCGACGTGGCCACCGGGCTGTTCGTGGCGCGGGGGTTCGACGCGGTGACGGTCGCCGAGGTGGCCGAGGCCGCTCGGGTGTCGGTCAACACGGTGTTCAACTACTTCCCCACCAAGGAAGACCTGTTCTTCGACCGGCAGGACGTGGTGGTGGGACGGTTGGCCGCGGCCGCTCGCGACGGTGGCGTCGAGGGGGTGCGGGACGCCTTCCTGGCCGAACTCCAACGCGAGGAGGCCACGACGGGGCTGTCGGACACCGCGGGGTTCTGGGCCGTGGTGGAAGGGAGTCCCGCCTTGCGGGCCCGGTTGCGGCTGATCGGCGAACTGGCCGAAGCGGCGTTGGCGGAAGCCCTCGGCGGGGATCCGGAGGCGCGGGTCGTGGCGGCGGTGGTGGCCGGGGTGGACCGGGCGCTGCACGCGGAGATCCGGCGGCGGGTGGTGGCGGGAGAACCGCCCGCCGTCGTCCGGGAAGCGGTGGGGGAACTGGCTTCGCGCGCGTACGGGCGGATCGGGTTCTGACGGAGAAGGGGGCGGCCCGTGGGCCGCCCCCTTCACGTCGTGCGGTGGATCAGATGAGGCCGAGTTCCTTGACCGCGTCGCGCTCCTCGACCAGCTCGGCGACCGAGGCGTCGATGCGGGCGCGGGAGAAGGCGTCGATGTCCAGGCCCTGGACGATCTCGTAGCGGCCGTCCTTCGCGGTGACCGGGAACGAGGAGATCAGGCCCTCCGGGACGCCGTAGGAGCCGTCGGAGACGACCGCGGCCGACGTCCAGTCGTTCTCCGGGGTGCCGTTGACCCAGCTGTACACGTGGTCGATGGCGGCGTTCGCCGCGCTCGCCGCGCTGCTGAGGCCACGGGCCTCGATGATCGCCGCACCGCGCTTCGCGACCGTCGGGATGAAGGTGCCCTCCAACCACTCCTGGTCGTTCACGGCCTCGGCGGCGGTCTTGCCGTTCACCTCGGCGTGGAACAGGTCCGGGTACTGCGTGGCGGAGTGGTTGCCCCAGATCGTGAGCTTCTTGATCTCACCGAGGGAGACGCCGAGCTTCTTCGACAGCTGCGCCAGCGCGCGGTTGTGGTCGAGGCGGGTCATCGCGGTGAAGCGCTCCGCCGGGACGTCCGGCGCGTGCTGCTGGGCGATGAGGGCGTTCGTGTTGGCCGGGTTGCCCACCACGAGCACGCGGACGTCGTCCGCCGCGCCCGCGTTGATGGCCTCGCCCTGGGGCTTGAAGATGCCGCCGTTGGCCGAGAGCAGGTCGCCCCGCTCCATGCCCTTGCTGCGCGGGCGGGCGCCGACGAGCAGCGCGATGTTGACGCCGTCGAACGCGGTCTTCGCGTCGTCGGTGATGTCGATGCCGGACAGCAGCGGGAACGCGCAGTCGTCGAGCTCCATGGCGGTGCCCTCGGCGGCCTTGACCGCCTGGGGGATCTCCAGCAGGCGCAGGCGAACCGGGGTGTCCGCGCCCAGCAGGTGGCCGGAAGCGATGCGGAACAGCAGTGCGTAGCCGATCTGGCCGGCCGCACCGGTGACGGTGACGTTCACGGGCGTGCGGGTCATGAGCCTTCCCGAATGACGGTCCAGGGGGCGGAGTCCTCGGGTGGCACGACCACTAGGCAGGACAGACCTGTCAGCGGCGGTCTCTGCACCGGGACCGCGCGCCGGGCGGTTTCGCCCGACCGCCGCAGGTTACCAACTGGGCAACGTCGACCGTCGGTGCGGTGAGGAGCCTCTCAGGTGGTTAGGTGTGGTCCGTGAACGACACGGAGGTCATCGGCGAGGACTACGCCGACGCGGTCCTGTTCAAGGAGTCCTGGGAACGGCGGTCGTTCGACCGGTGCGACTTCAGCGAAGCGGACATGCGCGGGCTGGTGACGAAGGGCTGCACGTTCACGAACTGCACGTTCCGCAGCACGGACCTCGGGGACTCCAAGCACACGGCGACGGCGTTCCGGTCCTGCACGTTCGACCGGGCCGTGCTGTCCGGGGCGTCGTTCACGTCGTGCAGCCTGCTCGGGTCGTCGTTCACGGCGTGCGTGCTGCGGCCGATCTCGTTGCACGAGACCGATCTCACGCTCGCCAGCCTCGTCCGGGTGAACCTGCGGAAGGTCGACCTGCGCGGGCTGCGGTTCCGCGAGGCGAACCTGAACGAGGCCGACCTGCGGGACACCGACCTGCGCGGCGCGGACCTCCAGGCGGCCCGGCTGCTCGGCACGAACCTGGCGGGAGCGGACCTGCGCGGCGCGCGGATCGACGCCAACGGCTGGGTGCAGGCGAAGATCGCCGGGGCGACGGTCGACCTGACGATGGCCGTCGCGTTCGCCGCGGCCCACGGCCTGACCGTGGAGGAACTGGGCGGCGACAGCTGAGGCGGCCGGGGGCCCGGGGGCGTCCGGGGCCCC
>NZ_JBHYHC010000125.1:23142-28314 GCF_042738955.1 Umezawaea sp. NPDC059074 | reverse complement strand
GGCAGGGCTTTGGGGCACTGCCTTTTGGCCCGATAAAGGCCAAAATGAGGGGCCCCATGTCAAATCGGCCACAGCACGCTGGAAATCGCAGCCACCGACAGACCACTCTGGAACCGGCAGCCACTGACCGACCACGCCGGAACCGGCAGCCGCTGGAAGCAGCCCGCTGGAAGCAACAGCCGCCGCGAGGAACCCCGACCAGCACTACAAGGACAACCTGAAAGCCGCCGGAACTCGCAGCCGCCGAGAGGCACCCCCGGATGTCGAGAGAACCCCGGCAGCTGCGAAGAACCCCCGGATGTCGAGAACCCCCCCAACTACGGAATGTCGACGATGACCTTCCCCAGCGGCATCAACGACACCGGGATCATCTTGAAGTTCGCCACCCCCAGCGGGATCCCGATGATCGTCACGCACAGCGCGATGCCGGTGAACACGTGCCCGATCGCCAGCCAGATCCCGGCGAACACGATCCAGATGATGTTCCCCAGCAGCGACGCCGCCCCGGCGTCCGGCCGGTCCACCACCGTGCGCCCGAACGGCCACAGCGCGTAGTTGGCGATCCGGAACGACGCCAGCCCCCACGGGATGGTGATGATCAGGATGCAGCAGATGATCCCGGCGATCGCGTACCCCACCGCCATCCAGAACCCGCACAGCACCAGCCAGATCAGATTGAGGATGAGACGCATACCTCGATCTTGCCTGATTAGGCTGCGGCCTTGTGACCGAATCCGTGCGTTGGGGTGTTGTCGCCCCCGGTGGTATCGCTGATGTCGTCACTTCGGACCTGCTGCGGGTGCGCGGTGCCGAGGTGCTGGCCGTGTCGTCCCGCGCGCACGAGCGCGCCAAGCAGTTCGCCGAGAAGCACGGCATCCCCCGTGCCTACGGCGGCACCGACGACCTCCTCGCCGACCCGGACGTCGACGTCGTCTACGTGGCGACCCCGCACGCCCAGCACCACGCCGTCACCAAGGCAGCCCTCGAAGCGGGCAAGCACGTGCTGTGCGAGAAGGCGTTCACCCTCACGCTGCCCGACGCCCAAGAGCTCGTGGACCTGGCCCGCGAGCGGAACCTGTTCCTCATGGAGGCCATGTGGACGCGGTTCAACCCGCTGATCCGCCGGGTCAAGGCCCTGATCGCCGAGGGCGCGATCGGGGACGTCCGCGCGGTGCACGCCGACTTCGGGTTCACCGCTTCCTACGACCCCGAGCACCGGCTGTGGAACCCGGCGCTCGGCGGCGGCGCGCTCTTGGACCTCGGCGTCTACCCCGTGTCGTTCGCGCACATGGTCCTCGGCGAGCCGGAGTCGATCACCGTGCACGGCTCGCTCGCCCCGAGCGGGGTCGACGCCGACGCGGCCCTTCTGCTGGCCTACGAGGGCGGCGCGCACGCGCTGCTCACGTGCTCGCTGATCAGCACGCCGGGCGTGACCGCCGCGATCGTCGGCAGCGGCGGCCGGATCGAGATCCCGGAGCCGTTCTACAACCCGGCCGCGATCGTCGTGAACGGCGTCGAGGAACGGGCCGAGCTGGAGGGCTACGGGTACACGCCGCAGCTCACCGAGGTCACCCAGCGGGTCGCCGCCGGGTACACCGAGAGCCCCGAGATGACGTTGGACGACACGCTGGCCGTGATGCGGACGCTCACCACGGCGCTCGGCGCGCTGGGCGTGAGCTACGCGAACGTCAGGTAGACCAGCACGAGGTTGAGGGCGATCACGGCCACCGACACGACACCGGCCGCCACGGTGGTGCCGACCCGGTTGGTGGCCGTGCCCATCACGGACCGGCTCGCGGTCAGCCACACGAGCGGGACCAGCGCGAACGGGATGCCGAACGACAGCACGACCTGCGACAGCACCAGCGCCTGCGTCGGGTCGACGCCGACCGACAGCACGACCAGCGCTGGCACGAGCGTGATGAGCCGCCGGGTCAGCAGCGGGATCCGGAACCGCAGCAGGCCGTCCATCACGACCGCGCCCGCGTAGCAGCCGACGGCGGTCGACGCGAAGCCCGACGCGAGCAGGCCGATGGCGAACAGCAGGGCGATCCCGCCGCCGAGCTGCGCGCCCACGGCTGCGTGCACGCCCTCCAGGCTGTCCACGTCCGGTGAGCCCTGGAGCGAACTCGCGGCGAGCAGCAGCATGGCCAGGTTCACCGCGCCCGCGAGCACCATCGCGATCACCACGTCGACCTTGGTCGCGGCCAGGAGCCTGCGCCGCGGCTCGCCCTCGGCGGGCTTGCCGTGCCGGTCGCGGGCCAGCGCCGAGTGCAGGTAGACGGCGTGCGGCATCACGGTCGCGCCGAGCATCCCGGCGGCCAGCAGCACGCTCTCCGCGCCGTCGAACCGGGGGAGCAGGCCGCCGACGGTCGCGCCCGCCGACGGCGGGTCCACGAACAGGCCCGCGGCGAACCCGACCGCGATCACCACCAGCAGCGTCGTGACGACCCGCTCGAACGGCCGTTGCCCGCCGCGGTCCTGCACCAGCAGCAGCACCGTGGACACAACCCCGGTGATCAGGCCGCCGACCAGCAGCGGGAGGTCGAACAGCAGGCCGAGCGCGATGGCCCCGCCGAGGACCTCGGCGAGGTCGGTGGCCATCGCCACCACCTCCGCCTGACCCCAGTAGGCGAGCCGGACGGGCTTGGGCATCCGGTCCCGCACGGCCTCCGGCAGCGACATCCCGGTGACCAGCCCGAGCTTCGCCGACAGGTACTGCACCAGCCCCGCCATGACGTTCGCCACGACCAGCACCCAGACCAGCAGGTACCCGTACCGCGCGCCCGCGGCGGTGTTCGTGGCGACGTTGCCGGGGTCGACGTACGCGATGGCCGCCACGAACGCGGGACCGAGCAGGACGGCGCTCGCCTTGAGGCGAGCGACCTTGGGGCGGATGGCGACCACCGGTGAACCTCCTGAAGGGCTTGTCGCCACATCATGGCAACAAGCGGGTGTGCTCCGGCAGTGCGGTGTCCGGGCGGTGCGATGGTCGGGCGGGGTGCCTGGTCAGGAGGGGAGTGCGGCCTTCGCCACGGCGAGCATGGCGTCGACCGCCTGCTCGGGTGGGCCGCTGGGCATCAGGAGGTGGCTCAGCGCCAGGCGCACGATCGTCTCGGCGACCTGCCGGACGTGCTCGGTGGGCAGGTCCGGCCACTGGCGGGCGAGCTGCCTCGCCACGACCTCGGTCGCGGGCAGCAGCACGGGCAGGCCCCTGGTGGTGAGGAACGGCAGCAGGTCCTCGGCGTCCGCGCCCGTCACCACGGACGACACCAGGCGGTCCCGCGCCGCTTGTTCCAGCAGGAACGTCAACGCGTCGCGCATTCCGTCGAACGGTCGCGGGGCGTCGATCAACCGCTGCTCGACGCCGACGAGGTACTCCGCGGTCCGCTGGAGCGCCACTGCTTGGACGAGGCCGAGCTTGGTGCCGAACTCGTTGTAGACGGTCTGCCTGCTCACACCCACCCGGCCGGCGACGTCCGCCATGCGGAGCCCGGAGAAGCCGTTGGCCGCCAGTTCGTCCGCCGCGGCGGTGAGGAGGCTCTCGCGCAACGGGCTCTCGGCAGGTCGACTCACGTGCCTGAGCCTGGCACATCGGGGGAGGGCGTCCATCACCTGGACGGGGGACCACTTCTCGTCGATCCACGTAGAGTGGGCCGGTGCCGTTGACCGTGGGATTCGACCTGGACATGACCCTCATCGACCCCCGGCCGGGCATGGCGGCCGTGATGGACGCGGTGGCCGCGGAGACCGGCTACCCCCTCGACGGCGAGGCCTTCGCCGCCCACCTCGGACCGCCCCTGGACATGGTCTACCGGGAGAACGGCGTGCCGGAGGAGGAGATCCCGGACCTGATCGCCCGCTTCCGGGCGCTGTACCCGGACGTCGTCATCCCGTCGACCGTGGCGCTGCCCGGCGCGGCGCAATCGCTTGCGGCCGTGCGTGACCTGGGTGGGGACGTGGTGGTCGTGACCGGGAAGTACCGGCAGAACGCGGCACTGCACCTGGCGGCCTTCGGGTGGGAGGTCGACCACCTGATCGGCGGCGTGTGGTCCACCGGGAAAGCCGAGGCGCTGGTGCTGCACGGCGCGGCCGTCTACGTGGGCGACCACGTCGGCGACGTGCGCGGCGCGAAAGCCGCCGGGGCCGTTGCGGTGGGGGTGACCACCGGGCCGTGCTCGGCGGTCGAGTTGGAGGAAGAAGGAGCGGACGTCGTGTTCCCCGACCTCACCGGATTCCCGGAGTGGCTGCGGGAGAACGCGGAACGGCTCAGCGCCGCTTCGCTCGGGAGTTCCGCACCGCGCTGAGGACGCCCAAGCCGAGACCGATCGGGGTCAACAGGCACGCGGCGACGTTGAGCCACACGGGCAGGTCGGACTTGCCCGCCGCGAACAGAGCGAACACCACGACGATCGCCACGAGACCCAACGCGAACAAGGCCAGTGCCAGCGGCATCAGCTTCGGAGCGGACATGCCGCCGAGACTAGTCGCGCAATCGGAGGTGCCCGCACACCGGTCTACTGGCTACTCTGGGAAGAACGCGTCCTGGGTACGCCCCAGGGCGCTTCGTCATGTGAAAGCAAGGGAATGGTGAGGGCAGTGCCGACCGGCAAGGTCAAGTGGTACGACACCGAGAAGGGCTTCGGCTTCGTCACCCAGGACGGTGGCGAAGACGTCTACGTGCGGAAGTCCGCGCTCCCTCCGGGCGTCGAGGGCTTGAAAGCCGGGCAGCGCATCGAGTTCGGGATGGCGGAAGGGCGGCGAGGGCCGCAAGCGTTGTCCGTGCGGCTGGTGGACCCGGCTCCGTCGGTGGCCGAGGCGCGTCGACGGCCCGCCGAGGAGTTGCACGGGCTGGTCGAGGACATGATCAAGCTGCTGGAGATGAAGATCCAACCGGACCTGCGGCGGAACCGGTACCCGGATCGGAAGACGACCAAGCTGGTGGCTGAGGTGGTTCGGGCCGTGGCTCGGGAGTTGGATCCGTAACGGGGGCTGCGGGGTCGGGTTCGGTGGGGCCGGTTTGGGCCTGAGGGTCGGGTTCGGTGAGTCCGTGAGGCCCGTGGGGAGTGGGTGGTGTCGCCCCACCCCGCTCGCGCAATTATTTCAACACCCGTTTTGTGTTTTAAAGGGGGGCAAGAATCCGAGACAAGACAAAACCGGTGCGGACGCCGG
>NZ_JBHYHC010000125.1:0-23132 GCF_042738955.1 Umezawaea sp. NPDC059074 | reverse complement strand
TGCGAAGGCGATTCGGTAGGGGGTGGGGCGGGGGGTCTGGGCGGCACCCTGGTTGCGTGCGTCCGCTTTGCTGTTGGATGCCCGGTTGCGTGCGTCCGCTTTGTTTTTCTTGTTATTTGCGGTCGTCGATTGAGACGACCCAGGTGCCTCTGGCCACGAATTGGATTTGGCCTGTTTCGTCTACCTGGACTCGCTTGCCGTACTGCTGGACCTCGACGCTTTCGAGTTGGTCGTCCTTGTTCGGCAGGGTGAGGGTGTAGGCGTATTGGGGGTTGTCTCCTGCGAAGAGTTTGCTGCGCAACGGTTCTTGTTGTTCGCCCTTGGCGTTGCGGTAGGTGAACTTCACTGACCATGGTGAAGCGGCTACTTCGCCTGGGACGGAGATTTGTACTGGTTTTCCTGGTGGTACGCGGAGTACGCCTGCTGCCTTGGTGTCGATGGCGCAGTCGTCCGAGCCGATGTCGCAGTACTGCGTGGGGTGGACGTTGATCGTCTTGCCCGACGAGTAGAACGTGACCTCCAGCGGTGCTGGTGCTGAGCACGCTGTCAGCAGGAGGGCTGTACTGGCCAGGATCGCGGGGGCTCGGCGCACGTCAGGCGACTTTACGCAGGGTCAGCCGATGGGTTTGGTCGGGTGCACCGCGTTGGGGTGTTCGGGGCGGTCGCCGCCCAGGCCTGGGATGAGGGACTTGCCCTGGTGGCAGAGGACGGTTTGGGTCAGGCCCACCGCCAAGAGGACCGAGAGGACTGTGAAGCCGATCCAGTAGGTGGCTGGGAGGAGGACGCCCAAGGCTCCGCCGAAGACCCAGGTGAGCTGGAGGATTGTTTCGGAGCGGCCGAAAGCCGAAGCTCTGGATTCCTCTGGGAGGTCGTCCTGGATGACGGCGTCGAGGCTGATTTTGGCCAGGCCGCTGGCTGTTGCGCCTACCAGGCCGACGATGGCTGCTGTGGCCAGGCCTGGGAGGACTGCGGCTAGGACGGCTACTGCCAGGGAGGCTCCTAGGCAGGCGATCACCACCTGGTCGGGGTTGCCGAAGTGGAGGCGGGCTCCTACGGCGTTACCGAGGAAGCTGCCGATGCCCGCTGCTGCGGCGATGACGCCCAGGAGTAGTAGTTGCTTGCCTGCGTCGCCTTCTGTTTGGGCGCGGACGACGAAGGCGGCGAACAGGGTTAGGAAGCCTGTGAGCATGCGGATCGTGCCGTTGCCCCAGAGGGAGACCACTACGTGTCTGCCCAGCGGTTGGCGTTTTGGTTTGGTGGGGTTCGCGCCCAGGGAGGTGGGGACTTCGCCCTCGGTGACCTCTACCCAGGCGGGGATGCGGAGGCAGAGCCAGCCGTTGGCCAGGCAGAGTGCTGCGGTGAACCAGAGTGCACCGGGGGAGTCGAAGACCTGGGCGAAGCCCGCTGCCATGGCGCCGAAGACGCCGCCTGCGGCCAGGCCGAAGACGGTCATGCGGGCGTTTGTCTTGGACAGGGTGATGTCCGGGGGGAGGACCCTCGGGGTGATGGCGGACTTGAGGACCGTGAACGACTTGGACAGGACCATGCTGCCCAGGGCCGCCGGGTAGAGGCCCCAGTCGTCGAAGTGCAGGGCCATGATGATCGACAGGAACACCCGGAGCACGCAGGCCGCCGCCAAGGCGATGCGCCTGCCGCGTTGGATGCGGTCCAGTGCCGGGCCGATGACGGGGGCGATCAGGGCGAACGGGGCCACGGTGATGAGCAGGTAGAGGGCTACCTTGCCCTGGCTCTCGCCGGTCGCGGCGGAGAAGAAGAGGGTGTTCGCCAAGGCCACCGCCATGGCGGCGTCGGCGGCGTAGTTGAGCATCACCGCGTAGGTGAGGGCTGTGAGTCCGGATTTTTGCGCGCCGTCGGCGTGGGCTGCTTTGCGGAAGGCGGTGACTGCCTGCTGGCTGAGTTGCCTGCCTCGGAACATCGCGACCCTGGTGACGGTCAGCTTCTTCGGCAGGGACGGCTCGGTCGGTTGTTCCGAGTCCGGGTCGACCTCGATGCGGCGCCTGGTCCGCGTTTCCGGTTCCGGTGGTTCGCCGGTGGGGTACGGGCGGGTCGGTCTCGGGCGGGACGGGCGTTCGAAGTCGAACCTGGCCTCGGGGGGCCGGCGGGGCTGGTAGTCGTCCTCGTCCCACGGGTAGCGCGGGGGCTGTTCCTGGCGGGGTGGCTGTCGTCTCGGAGGAGGCGGCGGTGGCTGCTGGGTCGGCTGGGTGGGGGGCCACTGGGTGACGCCCTGGGGCTGCTCCGGGCTTCGGCGGGACTTGCGGCCGCCGCTCCACCCCCGGCGGGCACGCGGTGTGCCGTGCGGGTCGTCCGAACCGGAGCGCATCACGCCCTCAATCCTGCCTCACGCGAGCGCCTGGTGTGCGCGAACGGGCGGTGAGAGGGGTGGAATCACCGCTTCGGTTCACTCCACGAAGCGGACCCGGAACACGCTCGGCCAGTTCTTGCCCGTCACGAGGAACTCGTCCGTGCCCGGAACGGCCGCGATGCCGTTCAGGACGTCGGACTTGGGCACGTTCGCCGGTCGTAGGGAGCTGGCGTCGATGCTGGCGGTGACCTTGCCGGTGGAGGGGTCGATGCGGACGATCTTGTCGGTCTGCCAGACGTTGGCCCACACGGAGCCGCCGACGCACTCCAGCTCGTTGATCATCTGGAGGGGTTGGCCGTCCTCGGTGACCTGGACGCTGCCGGTCTCCGTGAAGGTGGACGGGTCGCGGAACGTCAGCTTGGCGGTGCCGTCGCTCATGACCAAGCGCTTGTCGTCGAAGCAGAGGCCCCAGCCCTCGCCGGTGTACGTGGCGCGTTTCACCTCGGCGAAGGACGTCTTGTCCCGCTGGATCGCGATCCCGTTGCGGTAGGTGAGCTGCCAGACCCGGTCGCCGACGACCGCGATGCCCTCGCCGAACATCTCCGGCGGCAGGTCGACCTTCTGCTGCACCGCGCCGGTGGCGGGGTCGACACGCCGCAGCTGCGACTCGCCTTCGAGGCCCGTCCCCTCGTAGAGGACGCCGTCGACCAGCTCGAAGCCCTCGGTGAACGCCCCGGTGTCGTGCGGCGTCGTGGCCAGCACCTCGACCTTCGTGGGGCCGTTCGACGGCCCTCCGGGAGGCGTCGTCGTGGTCGAGCACGCGCCGACAAGGACCAATCCCGCCAACGCCACGAGCCTCCGCACGTCCAGAAGGGTGACACGTGTGCACGCGACTGGGTAGCCGTGCGGCACAATTCACCTGTGACCCCCATGCCCACTCAGCAGCCGCAGCCGGTGCTCGCCGATTCCGAAGCCGTCGATCTCGCCCGCGCCGCCGCGCAGGAGGAAGCAGGCCAGGAACGCATCGGCGCGCACGTGGGCGTCCTGGGTGAGGACGAGGTCTCCGTCACCCACCTCTTCGAGGCCAACCACGCCGGGTACCACGGCTGGAACTGGGCCGTCACGGTCGCGTTCGCCGGGGAGGGCACGCCGCTCTCGGTGAGCGAGGTCGTGCTGCTGCCCGGCAACGAGGCGCTGGTCGCGCCGGACTGGGTGCCGTGGGACCAGCGGGTCCGCGCGGGCGACCTCGGTGTGGGCGACCTCATGCCGACCAGGGCCGACGACCCGAGGCTCGTGCCCGGCTACCTGGAGTCCGAGGACCCGGCGGTCGAGGACGTCGTGCGCGAGGTCGGCCTCGGCCGGGTGCGCGTGCTCGGCCGCAACGGCCGCCTCGACGCCGCCGAGCGCTGGCACGGCGGCGACTTCGGGCCGCTCAGCGACATGGCCCGCAGCGCGCCCGCGACCTGCGGGAGCTGCGGCTTCTACCAGCAGATCAAGGGCTCGCTCGGCGCCGCGTTCGGCGTGTGCGCGAACGAGCTGACGCCGGCGGACGGCCGCGTGGTGCACGTCGAGTACGGCTGCGGCGCGCACTCCGAGGTCGAGATCGACATGAGCGTCGGCATCCCGGTGTCGGACGTCGTCTACGACGACGCGCAGCTCGACGTCGAGGCCAACGAGGCCCGGCCCGAGATCCCGGTCCAGGCCGAGGCCGTGGTCGACGCCGCGGTTGACGTCGACGCGCCTGCCGAGAACGAGACCGCGACCCCGTGACCCAGGAGCCCCCCGTGCCTTCGGACATCTTCGGCACGGAGGCGCTGCGCGACTCCGTGCTGGCCTCGTGGCGCGGTTCGCCCACCCGGTTCCGCGAGGACGCCAACGCCGAGGAGGACCTGCGGCTCGGCGGCTACCGCGACCGGCTGCTCGTCGAGCTGGCGCAGAACGCCTCCGACGCGGCGGGCGGCGAGCCGGGCGTGCTGCGGCTGTCCGTTGTGGACGGTGAGCTGCGCGCGGCGAACACCGGCGTGCCGCTGGACGCGGCGGGTGTGACGGCGCTCGCGTCGCTGCGCGCGTCGACCAAGAACTCCGGCACCATCGGCCAGTTCGGCGTCGGCTTCGCCGCGGTGCTGGCCGTGACCGACGCGCCGAGGGTCGTGTCGACGTCCGGCGCGGTCGCGTTCTCCGCCGAGCGCACCCGCGCCGCCGTGCCCGAGTCGGCCGAGTCGCGCGGTGGCGACGTGCCGGTGCTGCGGCTGGTGTGGCCGAGCGACGAGACCGACGTGCCCGAGGGGTTCGCCACCGAGGTCCGGCTGCCGCTGAAGGTCGACGGGGCCGCGCTGCTGGCCGAGTTCGCCGACCAGGCCGGTGACCTGCTGCTGGCCCTGCCGGGGCTGCGGCGCATCGAGGTCGCGGACGCCGTGTGGACGCGCGAGGAAGCGGACGACGACGTCGTCGTGCTGCACGGTCCGGACGGGTCGACCCGCTGGATCCTGCACCGCGTCTCCGGCGAGCTGCCCGCGTCGCTGGTGGCCGGGGTCGAGACCCGGCCGCAGTGGTCGATCTGCTGGGCGTGGCCGTCCGACGGCGTGCTGACCGACGAGGTCCTGCACGCGCCGACCCCCACTGACGAACGCCTGTCGCTGCCCGCGCGCCTGCTGGCCACGCTGCCCGTCGAGCCGTCACGCCGCCGCGTGCAGCCCGGTCTCGCCGTGGACGCCGTGCTCGCCGAGGCCGCCGCGCACTACCCCGCGCTGGTGGCGAAGTTGCCCGCCGTGCAGCGGACCGCGCTGGTCCCGCTGCCCGGCTTCCCGCTGTCCGAAGTGGACGGTGTGCTGCGCGACGGGGTGCTGAAAGCTTTGCGCACGGCCGAATGGCTGCCCCTGGCCAGTGGTGAGTGGGCCTCGCCCGCGAAGGCGAAGGTGCTCGACGCCGGGTCCGAGGAACTGGTCGAGCTGCTGGAGGACGTGATCCCCGGCCTGCTCGACGCCGAACTCACGCTGCCCGAGCACGCGAAGGCGTTGGCGGCGCTGGAGGTCCGCAGGCTGACCATGCGCGACGTCGTCGACGCGCTGGCCGGGCTGAGCGGCGACCCGGACTGGTGGCGGCGGCTGTACGCCGAGCTGGACCCGATCGCCGAGGTCGACTCCACGGCCCGCGAGGAACTCGGCGGCCTGCCCGTTCCGCTGGCCGACGGCCGCACCGTGACGAGCCCGCGCGGCGTGCTGCTGCTGGAAGCCGACCAGGAGACCCTGGACCTGCTGGCGGGCGTGGACGTGTCCGGCCTGCGGATCGCGCACCCCGACGCCGCGCACCGGCTGTTGACCCGCCTCGGCGCGGTCGAGGCCGGGCCGGTCGAGCTGCTGGACTCCGAGGCCATCCGCGAGGCCGTGCACCGCAGCGCGGACGAGGTCGACGCGGGCATGGACGGCCACGACCTGGTGCGCGCCGTGCTGCGCCTGGTCGACCGCTCCGGGATGCGCGCGGGCGACCGGCCGTGGCTCGCCGAACTGGTGCTGCCGGACGCGTCCGGCGACTGGCGGCGCGCGGACGAGCTGGTGCTGCCGGACTCGACGCTGCTGGACGTGCTGGAGCCCGACGCCCCGATCGGCGTGCTGGACGCGAAGGTCGCCGAGGCGTGGCCCCGGTCCGTGCTGACCGCGATCGGCGTGATCGACGGGTTCACCGTGGTCGTGGACGACGACCCGACCGAACCCGACCACGACCTCGCCGACGAGGGCTACTGGTGGGCCGCGTCGCCGGAACCGCCGACCCGCGTCGTCGGCATCCGCGACCTGGACCTGGTGTCCCGCGACGCGTGGCCCGCCGCGCTGAAGATGCTGGCCGCCGACCCGGTGACGTGGCGCGCGGTCCAGGAACCCGACGGCTACACCGGCTGGTGGCTCTCGCAGTACGCGACGCTCGACGGCGTGCCGCTGTGCGACTGGCGGCTGCCGACGGCGGAGTCGTTGGCGGGCCTGTACGACGTGGTGCCCGACGTCGGGCTGCCCGAGCACGTGCTGATCGCGGTCGGCGTGCGCACCGAGCTGGACGTGCGCGGCGACGACGACGTGAAGGACCTGCTGCGCCGCCTCGGCGACCCGGACCGCGAGCCCGCCGACGCGCTGGTGTTCACCGCGCACGCGGCGCTGGCCGAGGTCGCGCACCTGCTCGACTCCGGCGGCATCACCCCGCCGGACCGGGTGCGCGTGCTGACCGGCGAGGCCGTGCCCGCCGACGACGTGGTCGTGCTCGACCAGCCGTGGCTGCTCGGCGTGCTGCCCCCGGCGGGAGTGCTCGCCGCGGACGGCGGGGCCGACGCGCTGGCCGAACTGCTCGCGCTGCCGCTGGCGTCCGAGGAGGTCGTCGGCGTGCCGACGACCGAGGGCGACGCGGTGTCGTGGCACGAACTGGGCGCGGTCCGGCTGGCGTGTGAGCTGCTCGGCGTCGACCTGCCCGTGGGGTCGGTCGTGGTGCACGACGAGCTGCGGGTCGGCGTGGACGGGGTCGAGCACGAGGTCGTCTGGTGGCTGGCCGACGACGTGGTGCACGCCGTCGACACCCCGGAAGGCCTCGCCCGCGCACTGGCGTGGGTCAGCGACCGCTGGGCGGACCGGCACACGTTCGCCGCCCTGATCACCGACCCCACGCCCGTCACGCTGCTGGGCTAGACGCCGGTCTGGGCGCCTTTCGACCCCCGTCGAGACGCTCGGCGTTGCCAAGCGAACACGCCGTACCCCATGATCCCCAGCGTCATGCCCGCGAAGCAGGACCAGAGCCACACCTCGTTGCCGACGTCGAAGACCAGGAAGTAGAGGAAGGCCAACGCCCACAGCACCGTGCCGCCGACGATCGCGGGCACGGGGTCGGCCAGCCTCGGGGGCAGCGGGGGAGGACTCGGCAGCGAGTCGTGTTCGGACGGTTCGGCCACGTCAGGCAGGCTACCAAGGTGTGGGCCGGAACTCCGCTGCTCAGACGGGGGAGAGCTGTGCCGATCGGGGACGTCCGGCCGTCCGCTGCGCCGGCTACGATGCGGCGGTGCGACTTCGTCACAACTACCGGGCGTACCCGGACGGTGGTCAGCGGCAAGCGCTGGCGCAGGCGTTCGGGTGTGCCAGGGTGGTGTTCAACGACGGGCTGCGCGCACGCCGGACCGCGTGGGAGAACGGCCTGCCCCACATCTCGGACGGGGAACTGTCCAAGCAGGTCATCACCCTGGCGAAGCGCACGCGGGAACGGGAGTGGCTGGGCGGGGTCTCGTCGGTCGTGCTCCAGCAGGCGCTGGCGGACCTCAACGTCGCTTATCGGAACTTCTTCACGTCCGTCACCGGCAAGCGCAAGGGGCGCAAGGTGGCGCCGCCCCGGTTCCGGTCCCTCAAGGACAACCGGCAGGCCATCCGCTTCACCAGGAACAGCCGTTTCTCGGTGCTGGAGAACGGTCGGCTCCGGTTGCCGAAGATCGGTGACGTGCCGGTCCGCTGGTCTCGGCGGCTTCCCTCGGACCCGTCCTCGGTGACGGTGGTCCGCGACGCCGCCGGTCGGTACTTCGTCTCCTTCGTGGTGGCCACCGCCGATGAGGCGCTCCCGGTCACGGACTCGGAGGTCGGGATCGACCTCGGGCTGACCCATTTCGCCGTCCTGTCCGACGGCGTGAAGGTGGCCGCGCCGAAGTTCCTGCGCCGGGCGGCTCGGAGGCTGCGCAGGTCGCAGAAGCCCCTGGCCCGCAAGGTCAAGGGGTCGAACAACCGCAGGAAGGCGGTCGTTCGGGTCGCCCGAGCGCACGCGCGGGTGGCGAACGCCCGGCGGGACTGGCAGCACAAGTTGTCCACGGCGATCATCCGCGACAACCAAGCGGTGTACGTCGAGGACCTGTGCGTGGTCGGTCTCGGTCGGAGCAGGCTCGCCAAGTCGGTGCACGACGCGGGCTGGGCCCTGTTCGTCGGGATGCTGGAGTACAAGGCCCGGCGGTACGGGCGGACGTTCGGCAAGGTGGACCGGTTCCTCCCGTCGACCCGGACGTGCTCGGATTGCGGTCGGGTCAACGACAGGATGGCGTTGGACGTGCGGTCGTGGGACTGTCCCTGCGGCAGTCGGCATGATCGGGACGTCAACGCCGCCATCAACATCAAGGCCGCCGGACGGGCGGACTTCAACGACCGTGGAGCGCACGTGAGACCGGCACCCGTGTCGGCAGCGCGCCGAGAAGCGGTAATCCACCCGGACGTCGCGAGCGACGTGGAGGGAATCTCCGGTCGTCGGATCGGCGAGAACGTCAACTCCCGGAAACACGGATCGGGCACGCTCAGCGGGCACGGGTCCCGGTACCGATTGGGGTAGAAATGGCCACCCACGAGGCAGCAGAGCAGGAACCGACGGTTGAGGCCTCGGCGCCGTCGTCCGGGCTCGACCGGTTCTTCAAGATCAGTGAGCGCGGGTCCACCGTCGGGCGGGAGTTGCGGGGTGGGTTGGTCACGTTCGTGACCATGGCCTACATCGTGGTGTTGAACCCGTTGATCCTCGGCAGCTTCGCCGCCGACGACGCGGGGGCCAAGAAGGACGTGCTGGGCGCGATCCTGCCGGTCACGCAGGTCGCGGCGGTGACGGCGCTGGTCGCCGGGGTGATGACCATCCTGTTCGGCCTGGTCGCGAACCTGCCGTTCGCGATGGCCACGGGCCTCGGCATCAACACCTTCGTGGCGGTCACGATCGTGCCGCAGATGACCTGGCCCGAAGCGATGGGCCTGGTCGTGGTGAACGGGCTCGTGGTGCTCCTCCTGGTGGTCACCGGGGTGCGACAGGCGGTGTTCAACGCCGTGCCGAACGAGTTGAAGGCGGCCATCGCGGTCGGCATCGGCCTGTTCATCTGCTTCATCGGCCTGGTCGACGCGGGGTTCGTGCGGCGGATCCCGGACGCGGCGGGCACCACCGTGCCGGTGAGCCTCGGCATCAACGGGTCGATCGCGTCCTGGCCGACGCTGGTGTTCGTGGTCGGCCTGCTGGTGACCGGCATCCTGTTCGCCCGCAAGGTGAAGGGCTCGATCCTCATCGGCGTGCTGTCGGCGACGGTGCTGTCCATCGTGATCGAGGCGATCGTCCACGCCGGTCCGTCCAAGGGCGTGAACCCGCTGGGCTGGAACCTCGGCTACCCGGCGCTGCCCAGCCAGGTCTTCAGCCTCCCGGACCTCTCGCTCGTCGGTGACGTCTCGTTCGGCGCGTGGACCCGCGTCCCGGCGATCACCGCCGCGCTGCTGGTGTTCACGCTGGTGCTGACCGACTTCTTCGACACCGTCGGCACGATGACCGGCCTCGGCAAGGAGGCGGGCCTGATCGACAAGGAGGGCCAGCTGCCGAGCGTCAACAAGGCGCTGTTCGTCGACGGTCTCGGCGCGGTCGCGGGCGGGGCGGCGTCCTCGTCGTCCAACACGGTCTACATCGAGTCCGCGTCCGGCATCGCGGAGGGCGCGCGCACCGGTCTGGCGAACGTCGTGACGGGTCTGCTGTTCCTCGCCGCGATGTTCCTGACGCCGCTGTACTCCGTCGTCCCGGTCGAGGCCGCCGCGCCCGCGCTGGTCGTCGTCGGCGCGCTGATGATGATGCAGGTCAAGGAAATCGACTTCGGCGACTTCTCCATCGCGCTGCCCGCGTTCCTGACGATCGTGGTGATGCCGTTCACCTACTCGATCGCCAACGGCATCGGCGCGGGCTTCGTCAGCTACGTGGTGCTGCGCGCGTTGACCGGGCGGGCGAAGACCGTGCACCCGCTCATGTGGGTGGTCGCCGCGGCGTTCACCGTCTACTTCGCCATCGGCCCTATCCGGGCCCTGTTCGGGGCGTAAGTCCGATTCGACCACTCGGGCGGAACCGAACGGGTAAATCGTGAGGTATGCTAACTACGTGGCGGACACCGTGGACGAGCAAGGGCTGGCGAGCAGGCTTCGGCTCGCCGTGGTTCGGCTCAACCGCAGGCTCCGCGCCCAGCGCACCAACTCGTCGATCACCCTGACCCAGGTCTCGGCGCTGTCCACACTGCACAAGTGCGGACCGCTGACCCCCGGCGAACTGGCCGCCAAGGAAGGCGTCCAGCCCCCGTCGATGACCAGGGTGATCGCTGCCCTCGAGGAGTTCGGCTTCGCGACCCGCAGGCCTCACCCGACCGACGGCCGCCAGGCCATCGTGCAGTTGAGCGACGCCGGTCTCGCGTTCGTGAACGAAGAGGTCGGCGCCAGGGAAGCCTGGTTGGACAAGCGCTTGGCGGAACTGACAGCCGAGGAGCGGGAACTGCTGTCCCGCTCGGCGGAGATCATCGACAGGATGGCGGGGCAGTAACAAGGTGCCGGCTTACGCGGGTGGTAGCGAATCTGATCGGGTCGACCGGGAGATAGCGCTACCCCCGCCCAAGCGCGGTGGCATGTTCGACTCGCTCAAGGTCCGCAACTACCGCTTCTACGCCTCCGGCCAGGTCGTTTCGCTCATCGGCGTGTGGATGCAGCGGGTCGCGCAGGACTGGCTCGTGCTGGAGCTGTCCCACGGCAGCCCGGTCGCGCTGGGCATCGCCGCCGCGCTCCAGTTCGCGCCGACGCTGGTGTTCTCGCTGTACGCGGGGGTGCTGGCCGACCGGATGGACAAGCGCAGGCTGCTGCTGGTGCTGGAAACCGGTCTGGCGCTCTGCGCGTTGACCCTCGGGCTGCTCGACGTCACCGGCCTCGCCGAGCTGTGGCACGTCTACCTGCTGTGCCTGCTGCTCGGCTGCGTGTCCGCGACGGAGACCCCGGTGCGGCAGTCGTTCGTGATCGAGATGGTCGGCCGCGACCAGCTGCCGAACGCCGTGGCGCTGAACTCGATGACGTTCAACCTGGCCCGCATGGTCGGCCCGGCGGTGGCGGGTGTCGGCATCACGCTCATCGGCACCGGCTGGATGTTCCTGATCAACGCGGGCTCGTTCGTGGCGGTCATCGTCGGCCTGTTCCTGATGGACGTCGGCCAGCTGCACCGCGCCGACCCCGTTCCTCGCGAACGCGGTCAGCTGCGCGAAGGCCTCCGGTACGTGCAGGGGCGGCCGGACCTGGTGATCCTGCTGGTGCTGGTCTTCTTCATCTCCACGTTCGGCCTGAACTTCTTCCTCACCCTCGCCGTCATGGCGCGCAACGTCTTCGGCGGCAACGCCGACGCCTACGGCCTGCTCACGACGCTGCTGGCGGTCGGCACCCTCGCGGGCGCGACGCTGGCCGCGAAGCGCAGCACGCGCGGCAAGCCGAAGGTGGGGCTGCTGATCGGCGGCGCGCTGGCGTTCGGCCTCCTGGAGATCGTGGCGGGGCTGATGTCGAACCTGCTCACCATGGGCCTGATGCTGATCCCGGTCGGCATCGCCATGATGACCTTCACGACGACCGCGAACGCCACCGTGCAGATGTCCGTGGCTCCCGCGATGCGCGGCCGGGTCATGGGCCTGTACATGCTGGTGTTCCTCGGCGGCACGCCGCTGGGCGGCCCGGTGATGGGCTGGCTGGCCGAGGAGTACACGGGCCGCGCGCCGCTGGTGGCGGGCGGCATCATCTCCATCGTCACGGCGGTGGCGGGCTACGCCGTCCTGATCCGCCAAGGCGGCCTCGTGCTGCCGAAGTTCCCGGTCCGCGCCCGCCGGGCGTAACCCTCTCGCAAGGCCCTGAGGTGCGGAGACGAACTTCTTCGGCTTGCCCACTTCCCCTCGGTGAGAGCTTAGGCTAACCTAAGTCTCGTCACTTCGTGGTGGGAGTGGCAGTCAGTTCGGGAACAGGCAAGGCCCCGCCTCCGGTCGTACCACCGGAGGCGGGGCCTGGTCGTTTCTCCCACGAAAACGCCGGGGCACCGCACTTCACGCGGCACCCCGGCGTCTGTTCCGGCAGCGTCAACTTGTCGGAGCATCCACTGCCGAGCTTGTCACGCGGTGGGCAGCAGCAACCCGTTCTGCCCGGCCCGCGCGGCCTCGAAGCGCGCGTTCACGTCGTTCCAGTCGACGATGTTCCACAGCGCGCTGATGTAGTCGACCTTCAGGTTCCGGTACTGCAGGTAGTACGCGTGCTCCCAGATGTCGAACGCCAGCAGCGGCGTGGTCGCGATCGACAGGTTGGAGTGGTGGTCCTTCAGCTGCTGCGTGATCAACCGCTGCCCGACCGGCTCCCACGCGAGGATGCCCCAGCCGGAGCCCTGGATCGAGCCCGCCGCCGCGTTGAGCTGGGCGCGCAGCTTGTCGAACGAGCCGAAGAACTCGTCCACCGCCGCGGCCAGCTCGCCGACCGGCTTGTCGCCGCCGTTGGGACTGAGGTTCTTCCACCACACCTGGTGCAGGGCGTGACCGGCGAGGTGGAACGCGAGGGTGGTCTCCAGGCCGACGATCGACCCGAGGTTCTCCTTGTCGCGGGCCTCGTCGATCTGCTCGATCGTGTCGTTCGCGCCCTTCACGTACGCGGCGTGGTGCTTGCCGTGGTGCAGCTCGTTGATCTCGCCGATGATCGCAGGCTCCAGATCGGCGTAGTCGTAATCCAGATCCGGCAGCACGTACGGGGCCATCGCGACTCTCCCATCAACCTCTTGCAAACGCTTCTTAGTTGCAACCTACTGGCACTAAGCCCGTGAGGCGAGGGCGGGCCTCGAAATCCGCTTGCCCGCGGCGGTCGGGACTGGAACGGTCGGCCCGTGTCCGTCTTGACAGCTCGCAAGGTCACGCTGTCGTTCGGTCCGAGGACCGTGCTCCAGGAGGTCGATCTCGATGTTCCCGCAGGCGAGCGCGTAGGCCTGGTCGCGCCCAACGGCGTCGGCAAGTCGACGCTGCTCCGGGTCCTGGCGGGCGAACTGGCCCCCGACGAGGGCGCGGTGGTCCGCCGCCCGGCGTCCGCCACCGTGGCCCACCTCACGCAGGAGACCCAGCCCCGACCGGGTGAATCCCTGCGCGCACACCTGGCCCGCCGCACCGGCGTGGCCGACGCGAACGCCCGGTTCGAGCGGGCGGCGCTGGAGCTGTCCGAAGGCGCACCCGGCGCGGAGGAGCGCTACTCGGCGGCGTTCGACCACTGGACCGCGCTCGGCGCGGCGGACTTCGACGAGCGCGCGGACGCCGTGTGCGACCGCCTCGGGCTCGCCGCGGACCTGCTCGACCGCCGGGACGCCCACGAGCTGTCCGGCGGCCAGTCCGCTCGGCTCCGGCTCGCGTCGGTGCTGCTGACCAGGGCGGACGTGCTGCTGCTCGACGAGCCGACCAACGACCTGGACGCCGACGGCCTCGACCTGCTGGAGACCCACGTCGTCGGCAGCCCGGCGGCGGTCGTGCTCGTCAGCCACGACCGCGAGTTCCTGGCGCGCACCACCACGGCCATCGTCGAACTGGACGAGTTCACCCACGCCGCCACGCTGTTCCGCGGCGGCTGGGACGCGTACCTGGAGGAGAAGGCCGCGGCCGACCGCCGGGCCCGCGAGGAGTTCGAGGCGTACGCGGCCAAGCGCGACTCGTTGACCGAACGGGCGCGCACGACCCGCGAGTGGTCCCGCCAGGGCGTGCGGAACGTGGCCAAGTCGGGCGAGAACGACCGGAACATCCGGCACCGGGAGAAGCAGCGCTCGCAGGCGACCGCGGCGAAGGCGTCCATTGTGGACCGAGCGCTGGAACGTCTTGAGGAGGTGGAGGAACCGCGTGAGGCGTGGGAACTCCGCCTCACGCTGCCCAGCGCGGGCCGGGGCAGTCGGATCGCGTTCACCTTGCGCCAGGCCGTGGTCCGGCGCGGCGACGTGGTGCTCGGGCCGGTCGACCTGACCATCGGCGCGGGCGAGCGGTGGCGGATCACCGGGCCGAACGGGGCGGGCAAGTCCACGCTCCTGGGCGCGTTGCTGGGGCGGATCCCGCTGGTGTCCGGCGAACGGTCGGTGGGGTCCTCGGTCGTCGTCGGGGAGGTCGACCAGTTGCGCGAGGAGTTCGCCACGGACGACACCGTGCTGGACGTGGTGGTCGCCGCGACCGGGCTGGAACGGGTGGACGCGCGGACCCTGCTGGCCAAGTTCCGGGTGGGCGCGGACGCGGTCCTGCGCCCGGCCCGGACGCTGTCGCCCGGCGAGCGCACCCGTGCGGGATTGGCCTTGTTGCAAGCCCGTGGCACGACCTGCCTCGTCCTGGACGAGCCGACCAACCACCTCGACCTCGCGGCGATCCACCAGTTGGAACAGGCGCTCCAGGAGTACGACGGCACGTTGTTGCTGGTCACGCACGATCGGCGGCTCGCGGAAGCGATCTCCGTCGACCGCGAGCTCGACGTCCACGGGCTGGTCGCCACGCCACCCGCGAAGGGTGCAAGATAAGAGGATGAGCACCGAGGAGGACTGGCCTGTCGAACAGACCTGGTCCATGCGCAACACGCACTGGCACGCCTACGTCGAGCACACCTCGCTGGACCACGCGTCACCCCGTCAGGAGCGGTTGGAACGCACGCCGGAAGAGGTGCTGAGCACCCCCGCCGAGGTCGCCGCGTGGCTCGAGGTCAACCTCCGCAGCGCCACCAAGCCGGAGGAGGCGGGCAAGAAGCGCGTGAAGGACGAGCGCGACTTCTCCGACTCCAACCGGGTGCACACGTCGCTGGCGTCCTGCGGCGAGTCCATCTACACCGGCGTGAAGGGGATGCTGACCCTCGCGGTCGAGGCCGTGACCCCGGACGACTGCCGCAGCTCGCACGACGGCGCGGACGTGGCGCCGCTGAAGTCCGGCCGCCGCCGCTAGTCGACGGCCGGTCCGTCAGGTCGGCCAGGTGTGCACGGGGTCGCCCCCGTGCATGAGTTCCACGTACCGCTTGAGCATCCCGGTGAGCGCGGCTCCGCGATCGGCGCCGCGCTCCTCCAAGCGCACCACCTCGTCGCGCTGCCACGACGACCCGGTGCGCCGGGTCAGGCAGCGCTGCTCGATCACGCCGAGGTACCGCTCGCGGGCCTCGTCGGAGACGCCGCACGCGCGCAGCCCGTCGTGCGCCATCGGCAGCAGCCTGCGCAGCACGAGTTCGTCCGGCGGGACCCAGCCGATGCCCGGCCAGTAGAGCTGCGCGCCCATGCCGTGCCGGGAACCGGTGTAGAGGTTCTCCTCGGCCGCGTGGAACGACATCTGCGTCCACAGTGGACGTTCCTGGTCCACCAGCGCCCGTTGGGCGCCGTAGAAGAACGCCGCGTTGGCGACCGTGTCCAGCACGGTCGGGCCCGCGGGCAGCACCCGGTTCTCGATGCGCAGGTGCGGCACGCCGTCGACCACGTCGTACACCGGCCGGTTCCAGCGCCAGATCGTGCCGTTGTGCAGCCGTAACTCCGCCAGCGCCGGCGTGCCACCGGCTTCGAGCACCTCGACCGGGTTCTCCTCGTCGGTCTCGGGCAGCAGCGCCGGGAAGTAGCGGGCGTTCTCCTCGAACAGGTCGAAGATCGACGTGATCCACCGCTCGCCGAACCACACCCTCGGCCGCACGCCCTGGTTCTTCAACTCCTGCGAGCGGGTGTCGGTGGCCTGGAGGAACAGCGGGATGCGCGTCTCGTGCCACAGCGCCCTGCCCAGCAGGAACGGCGAGTTCGCCGCGATCGCCACCTGCACGCCCGCCAGGCACTGCGCCGCGTTCCAGTGCGCGGCGAAGTCGGCGGGCGCGACCTGGAGGTGCAGCTGCACGGACGTGCACGCCGCCTCCGGCAGGATCGACTCCTGGTAGCTCAACAACCTCTCCGCGGTGCGGCCGAGGATCGGCGAGCCCTCCATGTGCAGCACGGTCTCCTCGCCGCGCGCGGCGAAGATCCGGTCGTTGAGCACCTTGTAGCGCGAGCTGTTCGACAGCCACCGCTGGTCGAAGTGCTCGTGCCGCAACGTCGGCAGCACCCCGATCATCACCAGGTTCGCGCCCGCGTCCTTCGCCTTCTCGTCGGCGGCGCCCAGCGACGCGCGCAGATCCTCTTCCAGGCCAAGGGTCTCGTCCCCCGCGAGCGCGCGCGGCGGGACGTTGATCTCCAGGTTCTGCTGCCCGAGCTCCAGGGTGAAGGAGGGGTCGTCGATCTTCTCCAGCACTTCCGCGTTGGCCATCGCGGGTCTCATGTCGTCGTCGACGAGGGCCAGTTCTATCTCCAAGCCCATTTGCGTGCGGGGGAAGGAGAAGCTGTCCTCCGCGAGCATGGTCGCCAGCGCTTCGAGGCACCTCTGGATCTTCTCCCGGTACCGCTGGCGATCCTCCCTGCTGTACGTGCGGCTGGAGATTTCCCTACCCATGCCGCCTCCCCTTCGTCGTGCTGCTCCGGCGGCGGAGCGGAGCGCCAACCGTGACACAGCCCGCAGGGGGCCGCCAGCGTCCAAATCGGTGCTCTCTGTCACGTCGCCGTAACAGTGGGCGAGGAGGTGCTGGTTGGCGGCCTGCCCGTTGAGCCCTCTGGACTACGAGCGGGGCTCACATGGCGGGAAGTGCGAGAATTCCGCCCGTGGTGATCGAGATCGACGACCCGGCGGACCCGCGGCTGGACGACTTCCGGGACCTGTCCACGGCCGACCGCAGGCCCGACCGGCCGGGTGGTCGGGGGCTGGTGATCGCCGAGGGCGTCGTCGTGGTCGAGCGGCTGCTGGCCTCGCCGTTCCCGGTCCGGGGCTTCCTCGGCGTGCGCAGGCGGATCGAGGCGCTCGGCGAGTTGCCCGCCCCCGCGTACGTGGCGTCCGCCGACGTGATGGCCGAGGTCGTCGGCTTCCACCTCAACCGCGGCGTCCTCGCCGCCGCCGACCGGGCCGTGCAGCCGACCGCGGCCGACATCGCCGCGAGCGCGCGCCGCGTGGCCGTGCTGGAAGGCGTCGGGGACCACGAGAACCTGGGGTCGATCTTCCGCAACGCCGCCGCGCTGGGCGTCGACGGCGTCCTGCTCGGGCCGGGGTGCAGCGACCCGCTGTACCGGCGCAGCGTCCGCGTGTCGATGGGGCACGTGCTGCGCGTCCCGTTCGCCCCGCTCGACCCGTGGCCCGGCGGCCTGGACCTGCTGCGCTCGCACGGTTTCCGGGTCGTCGCCCTCACCCCGCGCGAAGGATCGGTCGGCCTCGCGGACGCCGGACTGCGCGGCGAGCGCGTCGCCGTGCTGCTCGGCTCGGAAGGCCCCGGCCTCACCGAGGAGGCCATCGCGTCGGCCGACGTGGCCGTCCGGATCCCCATGGCGCCGGGCGTCGACTCCCTCAACGTGGCCACGGCGGCGGCCGTCGTGTTCTACGCGACCGCCTGAAAACCGGGCGGGCACGATACGTTCTTCCCGGAAGCCGTGACCGTGGGGAGGGACCGTTCGTGGAGTTGCGTGTGCAGTCGGGCCGCGCCGTGCTCGCGGGCGAGGGTGAAGCGGGCGAACTGGAAGTCGACCCGCACACCCTGCCGCTCGGCGCGGGCCTCGCCGAAGCCCTGCACGAGTGGGCCAAGGTCGCGGAAGCCGTGCAGCGCACCAACGCGCCCGCCGACGGCGCCGCGGGCGCACTGGTCACCCGCCGCGGTCGCCAGCTGGCAGGCCGCCTGGCCGCCGACATGGGCACCCCGGTCGCGTTCGCCGACCCGGTGACCGGCGAACGCCACCTGGTCGACGCCTCGCAGTCCGGCGTCCGCCCCTCGGTGCCCCGCCCGAAGATCGTCGTGGCCGACGACCCGACCCCCGACGAACCCGCCGAACCGACCCCGTGGGGCACGGGCCTCACGGTCAGCGTGTTCAGCGGCGCGGTGGTGGCGTTCATGGTCGTCACGCTGTCGCTCGGCCTGGGCGAGACGAACCGCTGGCTGGCCCTGGTGGCCAACGTCCTGGTCGTCGGCGGCATCGCCCCGTCCGTCTGGCTGGCCCGCAAGGTGATGATCTGGCGCTGGGTCGCCTACGGCGTCACCACCGGCGTCGTACTGGCCTGGATCGCCTTGATCATGACCCTCCTCGAACCCTGACGTGCGAGCACTCGTCGGCCTCGGGGCCAACCCGGCGGCGCCGCTGGACGTGCTGCTGAGGCTCGCCGCCTACCCGCCGGCCGCCGACCGCGTGGCGTGGAAGCAGAAGGACATCCCCGTCGTGCTGGCCGAGCGGCTGCTGGCCGCCAACGCCTCCGTGGTGGCGAGCGCTCTGGGCAAACGAGGCAGCCCCGACGTCCTGCGGCTGATCGCCGAACACCCGGACGCGGAAGTCCGCGAAGTTCGACGCGACACCACCATGCGGTGGATCAACGTTGGCGTACCCGTCAGCACGCGCGATCTTGAGCGCTTCGCGGGCGAAGGCGGCTTGGCATCGCTGGCCCGGCACGAAGATCCGCTGTTCCGGGCCGCGGTCGCTCAAAGTTGGACGGACATGCCCGACGACACGCGGCGCGCCCTGCTCACCGATCCGGTCGCCGAGGTCCGCTACGCCGCCTGCGTCGAGCACCCGCCGGAGGACCTGCACGCCCGGCTGCTGGCCGACGAGGCGACCCGGAGCCTGGTCGCCTCCTCCGTCGCCCTGACTCCTCGCACCGCCGCGGAACTCGTGGAGAGCGATGACCGGGAACTCCGGTACCAGGTCGCGCTCAACCCGACGCTGCCACCGGAGTTCCGCGACCGGTTGGCCGAGGATCCGGACCCGGTGGTCCGGGTGGCGGTCATGATGCGCGAGGACATCTCGGACGGCTTGCGGAGCAGGCTCCACGAGGAGCTGTCGGCCGAGCCGGACAGGGGTTGCTTCCACTCCCCGCTGTCGAGGACGCACGAGGTGGACCTGGGGTGGGTGCGGGACCTGCCGCTCCCGCGACGGTTGGCGCTGCTCGAATCGCCGGTGTCCAGCCTTCAGGAGGCAGCCGCGCGAAGTGATCTCCCGGCGGAGGTCTTCGCCCGGCTCGACGCCCACCCGTCCGCCGTGATCCGCCGTGCCGCGGCTCGGCGACCCGACACGCCTCCGGCCGTGCTCGCGCGGTTCATGGTGGAGAACGACGAGTACAGCGTCGACTGGCCGTCGTTGCTGGACCACCGAACTTCCCGCCGGAGGGGTACGTCGCCCTGGCCGCGAGCCCGCACCGCATCCGGCGGGTGCTCGCGCTGGAAGGCCCGGACCTGCCAGCCGACCTCGTCGCGGCGTTGGCGGCGGATCCGGAGAGGGACATCCGCAAGACCGCGGCAGGTCACGCACGGATTCCGGTGGACTGCCTGGAAACCCTGCTGCTCGACGACGACCCGGAAGTGGTCGAGGCCGCGGGAGCCTCACCGGCCTTGCCCGTGGCGGTCATGGTCCGGCTGCTCGACGAAGCCGGTCTCTGACCGCAGGTGCTGGGCGACCAGGGCGGCGTGGGAGAGCGGGGTTCGCAGGTCGGTGACGTCGCCGTTCGTGGTGTAGTCGAGGAGCACGACCTCCTGCTCGGCGGTGAGGTCGCGGAGGGTCGCGATCTCGGTGGCGGCGCGGGTTTCCAGCACCCAGCGGTAGGTGGGGAGGTAGATCCGGCGTCTGGCGTCCTCGTACTGGAGCAGGGTGGTGCCCTCCAGGCCGGTGCGGTGGCCTTGGACGGGGCCGTGGCGGCGGACCGTTCGCTTGAGGCCGGTCATGGTGGTGACGTGGAGCTTGGTCGGGTCGACGTCGGCGTGCTCGAACACCTTCAGCGCTTGCCAGATGCCCTCGACCGAGGCGCCGGTCGTGTTCGGGGTGAACGGGACCGGGATGTCGCCGTGGGGGTAGAACGGGCTGAGGCGGACCCACGGGCTTGGGCCCTTCGAGGTCACGTCGAGGACCAGGGCGTCGGGGTGGTTCTTCGTCAGCCAGGCGCTGCCGCGCCGCTTGCTCACCACGTGGACCGGCATGGGGCGAGAGTGCCGGCGGGGTACGACAGTTTGGGAACGGTGGGGGGAAAGCGCACGTCACAGGGGTGTGGACGACGCGCGGTGGTGGGTGTTGGTGGAAGAGGTCCGCGGGATGGGGGAGGGGCGGGAGTGGAAGATCTCGCACGTCGCCCCGGTCGGCGACCAGGAAGCCGCGCGAGCCGAGGCGTTGCGGCTCGCGCGGGAGTTCCTGCCCGCCTACCCGTGGTCGCCGAAGTCGCGGAAGGTGCTGCGGCTCGGTGACGGCTCCTACCTGGTCATCGTGGAGGGGCGGACGTCGTCGTTCCACTTCCGGACCCGTGTGGGGGAACTGGTCGACTGACGGTCACGACACCTCCAGGACGATCTTGCCGCCGGTGTGGCCGTCGGCGACGGCCTGCTGTGCCTGAGCGGCTTCGGCGAGGGGGAACGTCCTGGCCACCCGCACGGTCAGCCTGCCTTCCTCGGCGAGGTCGACGAGTGCGCGCAGGTCGTCCCGGTTCATGCGGACGAACACCGGCGTGACGCCGGGGAGGGTGAACTCGGCGACGGACGCGACGCGCGGGCCCGGCGGGGTGCCGGTGAGCGCGCCGCGGCCCGCCGTGTCGAGCACGGCGTCGGTGACGGGGACCGGTCCGGTGACCGGGTCCACGCCGAGGGACCGGAGGTAGTCGTGGTCGGCCGGGTTCGCGGTGCCGAGGACGCGCGCACCGCGTGAGCGGGCGATCTGCGCGGCCAACGACCCGACCGCGCCCGCCGCGCCGTGCACCAGCAGGGTTTCGTCCCTGGTGATCCGGAGCGCTTGGATCGCCTGGTAGGCGGTGAGACCCGCCAAGGGGAGGGCCGCTGCTTCGGCCCACGACATCGTGCTCGGCTTGCGGGCCAGGGTGCGGACGTCGGCGGCGACCTTCTCGGCGTACGCGCCGTGCCGGTGCTGGACCTCGCTCCGGACGTAGCCGATCACCTCGTCGCCCACGGCGAACTCGGGGGTGCCCAGGCCGGGGCGTTCGACGATCCCGGCGACGTCCCAGCCCGGAACGGCGGGGAAGTAGGTGTCGACGATGTCGGCCAGCACGCCTGCGCGCATCCCGATGTCGGCGGGGTTCACGGCAGCCGCTTTGACCCGGACCAGCACGGAGTCCAGGTGCGCCTTGGGGTCGGGGAGGTCGACCAGTTCGAGCACCTCCGGACCGCCGAAGCGGTGGTGCACAACGGCTTTCACGACGCGCCCAAGGTGATCGCGAAGTCCAGGAGGACGTCGTGGCGGACGATCTTCCACGTGCCGTCGATCCTGCGGAGGCGGGTGTCGTAGTAGCCGGACTCGGTGGGGCGGATGGAGCCGGGGCGGATCTCGAACACGATCACCTGGGCGTGGTAGTGGGCTTCGTCGCCGTCGACCTCGATGAGGGGGTCGGCGGTGACGTGGTGGCTCGCGCCGCCCTCGGGGTGCGGGGCCATCCAGTTCTCGACCGCGAATCGGACGCCGGCACCACCGATCAACGGCTCGGCGACGGGTTCGCCTCCGACGAGGATGCGGACGACGGCGTCGTCGGTGAAGAGGTCTCCCTGCGCCGCGCCGTCTCGACGGTCGGTGGCCCGCACGTAGCGGGCGAGTACTTCCTGAACTGCTCGTTCATCGGTCACGTGATCGATTCGACCAGGTGGGGAGGGGTGGAACGATGGTCGGTTCGGCAAGGATCATTACCCTGGGGGTATGGATCGACTGGAGACCCGGCAGTTCGCCTACTTCGTGGCCGTGGCCGAGGAACTGCACTTCGGGCGGGCGGCGGAGAAGTTGGGGATCGCCGCGCCGCCGTTGTCACGGGCCATCGCCTTGCTGGAGCGGCGGGTGGGGGCGCGGTTGTTCGAGCGGACGAGTCGGCGCGTGGAGCTGACGGCTGCCGGGGAGGTGTTCCTGGTGGAGAGCCGCGCGGCTTTGGACGCTGTGGACACGGCGTTGCGGCGGGTGCGGCGGGCCGGGCGGGGGTTGGTGGTGGCGGTGCGGTCGGGGAGCGGGTCGGGGGTGCTGCCTGAAGTGTTGGCTGCGCATGGTGGTGCTGTCGAGGTCGTGTTCACGGCGGATCAGGTCGGGGCGTTGCGGGACGGGACCGCTGACGTGGGGCTGGTGTGCGGCAGTGAGGATCTGAGCGGGTTGACGACCGTGGAGCTGATGCGGGAACGGCCGGTGGCGTTGTTGCCGGTCGGGCACCGGTTGGCTGGGCGGGGTGAGGTGAGGGTGGGGGAGTTGCGGGGGGAGGACGTGTTCGCGGAGAAGTGCCCGCCGGTGGCGTTGGACGAACTGGTCGACCTGGTGGCGTTGGGGCGGTTGATCGTCGTGGCTGGGCATGGGGTGGTCGGGAGGTTGGGGTCGGTGGTGGTCGGGGTGCCGGTGGTGGATTTGCCCGATACGGCGTTGGTGTTGGCGTGGAAGGGGCGTGACGCGGGTGTTCGGGGGTTTGTGCGGATGGCTGCGGATGTGGTGGCGCGGCGGACCCTTGTTCGGGAGAACGACCGATAAAAGTCGGGTGGGCTTGCGATAGTTGCTGGAGTGCCCGCACGACGAGCCGATAGGCGGTGACCGATGAGCTGGGATGTGCTGCTGACCGTGGTGCCCGACGGCGTCGATTCCACCGAACAACTGCCCCGAGGGGTCCGGCGTACGCCGGTCGGGAGACATGCGGAGGTGGAGGAGGGGTTGCGGCGGGCTGTGTCGGGGATCGACCTGACGGATCCGGCTTGGGGGGTTGTTGACGGGCCGGGGTGGGTTGTCGAGGTGAACATCGGGCGGTCGGATCCGGTGGAGGCCATCATGTTGCACATTCGCGGGGGTGGGGATGACGTGCTCCCCGTGGTGTTTCGGATGGCCGGGGAGTTGGGGTGTCGGTTGGTGGATGTGCTTACGGGGGAGTTGTTGGTTGATGGGGCGGTTTTGCGTGAGGATGAATGGTTTAGGTGATGTTGGGGTTTGGTGGTCAACCCCCGATTGCGCCGATTATCCCACCCTCTTTCGCTTTGTCAAGGCTGGAAAG
>NZ_JBHYHC010000124.1:0-28388 GCF_042738955.1 Umezawaea sp. NPDC059074 | reverse complement strand
CTCGCCCCCGAGCCCTCGGAGCGCGACAGCACGGTGATCGCGAGCGTGTGCGCGCCGACGGTGAGCGCGGCGGGAACCGCCCGCTTCACCCCGTCGGCGCCGAGCAGGACGTCCAGCGCGCGGGCCGCGGCCATGCCGACCGGGCCCAGCGGGGTGTCCTTGAGAACGAGGTCGTACGCCCAGACCGTGGCGGCCAACGGCACCGCGACGCCGAGCGCCTTCCGGCCGCCCGCCAGCGCGGCGAGGCCGAGGCCCGCCGCCGTGAGGCCGGTGGCGAGCGCGAGCGCGGTCGACGGACGCACCCGCCCGGACGGGATCGGCCGCTCGGGGCGTTCCACGGCGTCCAGCTCGCGGTCGGCGTAGTCGTTGAGCGCCATGCCCGCCCAGTACAGGCACACCGACGCCGCCGCCAGCCCGGCGTTGGCGGGCCGCCCCGACACGGCCGCGCCGACCAGCGAGTCGCCGGGCACGGTCAGCGCCGCCGGGGCCCGCACCAGCTCGACGAGGGCGTTCACCGGCGGGCCCAGTCGCGCAGCACGTCGTACTGGGCCATGAGCCCGTGCGGGCCGACACCGAGCGGGTCCTTGAAGAAGAACGCCAGTTCCGGGACCTGGCCGGGGGTCTCGGCCGTGGCCATGAACCGGGCCAGGTCCAGGACCAGCGGCGCGGCGAGGGCGGAGTCGCAGCCCTGCCAGGTGACCTGGAGGGTCATGCGGGTGCCCAGGAAGCCCTCGAACAGGACGTGGTCCCACGCGGTCTTCCAGTCGCCGAGCGCGGGCACGTGGTCGATGTGCACCCGCCCGTCGACCGGGTGGCCCAGCTCGCCCTCCAGCACCCGCTGCTTGGCCGCGTTCTTGCTGGCGGCCGGGCCGGGGTCGGCGAGGTTCGCGCCGTCGCCGCCCCCGAGCAGGTTGGTGCCCGACCAGGACAGCACGCTCAGCGCGCGCCGGGCGAACATCGGGGCCAGCACGGACCGCAGCAGCGTTTCCCCGGTCTTGCCGTCCCGGCCGGTGTACGGGACGCCCATGACGTGGGACAGCTCGTCCAGCGCGGGCAGCCACGCCCCCGTCGACGGGGTGAAGTCGACGTAGGCGCAGCCCGCCCGCATGGCCGCGTAGGCGTAGAGGGAACTGGGCGGCAGGGTGTCCAGCGCCCGGTCCACGTCGGACAGGTGCTGGTGGGCGGGGTGGGGCCGGACCGGTGGCTCGGTCGAGGCCACGTTCACCACGACCACCCGGTCGATCCGGTTGCGGCGGCGGAACGCCGTGATGTCCGCCGCGAACCTCGCCGGGTCGCCCGACGCGCCGGAGCGGATCTCGCCCTCGGCGACCGTGAGGTCCGTCCACACGAGGTCGGCGAGCCTGGCCGGGATCACGCCGCCGTGCACGAGCTGCTCCACCCGTTTCACCAGCGGCGTGTCCACCACGTCGTGGCCGCCGAACACCAGGTCCGACCACGCGGGCAACCCCGCGTCGGCGAAGTCCGGCAGCTCGCTGACGCACCCGGTGGGCGGCGCCGCCCCCGCCCGCACCGCGGCGGCTCCCGCGATGGCGGTGGTGGCGACCGAGCCCCGTGCCCCGACGAGCCACACCCCGATCCGGCCCATGGTGTCCCCTACTCCTGTCGCATGGCGGGCAGCGGTCCGGACAGCGCGGCGATCAGCGCGTCGGTGTCGCGGGCGAGCACGCCGCGCACCTCCGCGATCTGACCGTCCGCGAGGGCGCGGAACTTGCGCAGCTCGGCGATCGTCTTGACGTCGTTGCCGTTCGCCTCGGCCTTGCGGACCTTGGTGAGCTGCGCCTGCAACGCGTTCGCGTCGACCTGGCTGAGCCACCCGGTCACCTGGAAGCGGGTGATCAGGTTCGCGATGTCCCGGCTGGACGTCGTGACGCCGAACGCGACCTCCTGCGTGGTGCGGTTGCCCGCCTGGTCGGTCGCGGCGACCGTCAGCCGGTGCAGCCCGAGCGCCAGCTCGTGCAGCGGCAGCGACGCGCCGGAGCGGAAGACCTCGCCGTCCAACGTGCCGAGCACCGAGCGGACGCCGGACGTGCTGTCCACCGCCTGCCAGCTGATCCGCAGGTCCTGGCTGTCGCCGTAGATCCGGCCGTCGGCGATGCCGGAGACCAGCACGGTCGGCTTGGTGCCGTCGATCTTCACCGTGGCGGCCTTGTCCGGTTCCACCGCGCCCGCCCGGTCCTTCGCCCGGTAGAGCAGGGTGTGCGTGCCGTCGCCGGTGACGTCCACGGGCGTGGTGTAGGCCGTCCACGCCCCGCCGTCGAGCGCGTACTCCACCGAGGCCACGCCGGACCCGGCGTCGGTCGCGGTCAGGGTCACCGGGACGGCCCCCTGGTGCCAGCCGCCGTCGCCGGGGTCGGCGAAGGTGGCCCTGGTGGACGGCGCGGTGGTGTCGACCCGCACGTCGAGGGTTCTGGCCGCCTCGACGTTGCCCGCCTGGTCCACCGACCGGTAGCCGAGGGTGTGGGCGCCTTCGGCGACCGCGACGGGCACCGTGTACGGCGACCACGCGCCACCGTCCACCGCGTACTCGGTGCGGGCGAGGGCCTGGTCGTCGGTGGCGGTCAGGACGACCGAGACCGGACCGGTGAACCAGCCGGAAGCACCGGGGGTCGCCGGGTCGGTGGTGGCCGTGGTGACCGGCGCGGTGACGTCGACCGCTCGGCCCCACGTCGGGTGGAAGTAGTCGAACTTGGCCGTCTTCGACGCCGTCTGCCCGACGCCGAAGGCGTAGAGGCCGACCTTCGCCGAGCCGACGGCGGTGTTGTCGACCGTGCCGACCGACGTCCACGTCTGCCCGTCGGTCGACGCGTAGCCGCGGAACGTGCTGCCCTGCTTGGACAACCGCAGCCACGACACGCCCTGCGTCGTGCCGATCTCGGGTTGCGGGTTCTGCACGACGTCGCCGACCTCGCTGCGCAGCTCGATCCGCCGGTTCACCGCCTGGCCGGGCTGGTTGTTGGTGACGTGGTCGAGCTTCACGTAGTTGCCGTCGTCGGTGTACGCGATGAGGCCGCCCTGCTGGTAGGCCTCGGAGAACGCGCTCGCGTCGACCTTGGTCTCCAGCGTCCAGTCACCGGCGGGCGGCGTCTGGAGGAAGAAGTTCTTCGGCGCGGAGTTGTCGCCGCCGAAGATGTCGCCGCGGCTGGTGTCGATCTCCAGGTTGCCGCCGGTCACCCGCGTGGCGGTCGGGTCGGGCCGCACGACCGTGTCCCACCGGCAGGTGTCGAGCGCGCCGCCGTCGAACTCGTCGACGCCGGGAGCGCCCTGCTCCAGCTGGAACCAGTCGAACGCCGCGTCGACCACCGGCCGGTTGCCGGTGCTGGCCAACGACATCAGCCCGATCCGCGGGTTCGGGATGCCCGCGATCAGCTTGTCCGTCTGCGGCATCGCCGTCCACGCCGCGCCGTCGCGCGAGTACGCGGCCGTCAGCTTCGTGCCGTCGCTGGTGAACCGGACGTACGCGGTGTCCGGGTAGGCCGCGCCGAGCGGGCCGACGTTGGAGTCGCCGACCTCGTTGGGCACGCCCGCCTCTTCGCGGATGAACTGGAACCGCCGGTTCGCGGCGTCGTTCGCGCCCGCGGCGCTGAGCACCATCTTGGCGTAGTTGTCGTCGTCGCCGTAGAGCACCAGACCGGCCTGCTGGTAGGCGTCGCGGGCGACCAGGCTCACCTTCGTGGTGGCCTGCCAGGGACCGGACGGCATCGGCTGCACGACCAGGTTGGGCACGGGCGTGCTGTTGTCTGAGCCGTAGATCTCGCCGAGCGCGGTCGGGATGTGCAGCGCCCCGCCCGCGACCCGGAGGTCCTGGTTCTCCCGCACGACCGTCCACCGGGCGCGGTCGAGTTGCGCGTCGCCGAACGCGTCCGAGCGGCCGGACAGGCAGCCGGGGCCCGCGCCGTCGACGATGACGTGCACGTGCTCGACCCGCGCCGCGCCCTTGCTGTCGGTCACGGTCACGGCCGCGTGGTAGTCGCCCGGCTGCTGGTAGGTGTACTCCGCGTCGGCCGTGGTCGGCTTCGGCGCTCCCGAGACCCCGAAGTCCCACGAGTACGTGAGCGGGGTGTCGCCCTCGGGATCGGTCGCCGCCGCGTGGAAGGCGACCGTGAGCGGTGCGGTGCCGGTAGTCGGCGTGGCGGTCGCGGTGACATCGGGGCGCTGGTTCAGCGTGACGCCGCGGCCGAGGAAGTCGACCCAGTTGACGTTGAGCAGGCCGCCGTTGTCGTTGCTGCCACTGGGTTTGCGGACCACGAAGAACAGCGGACCACTGGCCGTGGGCGGTGAGGTGAGCGGGACTGGGAAGTCCTGGTAGGTCTGCCACCCGCCGGTGCCCGGCACGACGGCCGTGCCCAGCAGCGTGCCCGTGGCGGAACCCGCGCGGACCTCGATCCGGCCGCCGCCGGACCCGGACGCGGCGCGGAACCGCAGGCCGTCGACGCCGGTCAGGCTGACCGGGTCGAACGTCCAGTAGTCGCCGTCCTCGATGTTGCCGATGTCCTGGCCGCCGCCCGCGGGGTCGGACGCCGTCTCCGGCACCACGCCCGCGCCGCCGGTGCCCGTGCCGCCCTCGACCCGGCCGGTGGCGGTGAAGTACTCGGCTTCCTTGCGCTTGGTCTGCAAGACGACCTGCGACCGGCCGGTCAGCGGACGGGCCCCGTTCACGCCGCCGTGATCGGTGTAGGACGCCTCCAGGACGTAGAAGATGTTGTCGCCGTCGCTGTGCCCGGACGACAGCGTCGTCTGGACCGTTCCTTCACAGCCGGTGTACTGGTCGAGCGGGTGGCCGTGCGAGTCGTGGCCGAGGATCGCCTGCAACCCGACCTGGGCGCAGTCGATCGTGCCGTCCTCGGGGTCGGACACCGTGACGCTGTACCGGATCTGGTCGCCGAACTCGAACAGCCCGCCGTTGGGCGGCAGCGTCAGGGTCACGGTCGGCGCGGTGTTGCCGACGGTGATCGGCACGCTGGCGCTCGCGGACTTGCCGCCGGAGCCGGTCACCGTGAGGGTGGCGGTGAAGTTGCCGACCGCCGGGTACGTGTGGCCGGGGTTCGCCTCGGTCGAGTCGACCGTGCCGTCTCCCTCGAAGTCCCAGGCGTAGGCGAGTTCACCGCCGTCCGGGTCGCGCGAGCCCTCGCTGGAGAACTTCACCTGCAACGGCGCGGACCCGTTGGTCTTGTCGGCGCTCGCCTTGGCCGTCGGCTCACGGTGGCCGCGCACGTAGTCGATGCGGTAGATGCCGGAGTCGGTGTTGTCGCCGCCGAACCCGGAGCCCCACTCGATCAGGTACAGCGCCCCGTCCGGGCCGAACTCGAAGTCCATCGGCTTCTTGAAGCCGAACGACGCGAAGATCCGGTTGATGTCGACGAGTTCGCCGCCGTCGGACGACAGCTGCATCGAGTACAGGTCGTCCTGCGTCCACTCGCCGAAGACGGCCTTGCCGTCCCAGTACGCGGGCCACTTGCGGTCCGAGGTGGAGGCGGCGTCGTACCGGTAGGTCGGGCCCGCCATCGGCGCGCCGCCGGTCAGCTCGGGGAACGCGGGGTCGGCGTTGTAGTGGTAGTACGCCGTCGCCGGGACCACCGGAGGCAGGTCGGTCAGGCCGGTGTTGTTGGGCGAGGTGTTCTTCGGCGCGGCGCAGTCGAAGGCCGCGCCGGACGTGCCCGTGGCGAAGTCGTAGTCCACGTACGGCTTGTTGTTGCCCACGCAGTACGGCCAGCCGTAGTTGCCGGACCCGTTGAGGATGTTCCACTCCACGGTGTTCTCCGGCCCGCGGGTCGGCGAGGCGGTGCCCGCGTCCGGCCCGTAGTCGGCGACGAGCAGCTTGTGCGTCTTCGGGTCGACGCCGATGCGGAACGGGTTGCGGAAGCCCATCGCGTAGATCTCCGGCCGGGTCTTCGCCGTGCCGGGCGCGAACAGGTTGCCCGCGGGGACGGTGTAGGTGCCGTCGGCCTCGGGGTGGATGCGCAGCACCTTGCCGCGCAGGTCGTTCGTGTTCGCGGAGGTGCGCTGGGCGTCCCAGGTGGAGCGGCCCGCGCGCTCGTCGATCGGGCTGTAGCCGTCGGAGGCGAACGGGTTGGAGTTGTCGCCGTTGGCGAGCCACAGGTCGCCGGTCGCGTGGTCGAACGCCATGCCGCCGCCGTGGTGGCAGCACTCCTCGCGCTGCACCGGCACGTCCAGCACGACCTTCTCGCTGGCCGGGTCGAGCGTGTCGTCGGCGCGGAGGGTGAACCGCGACAACCGGTCCACGGTCACGCCCGGCGGCGAGTAGTACAGGTACATCCACCGGTTGGTGGCGAAACCGGGGTCCAGCACGAGCCCGAGCAGGCCGCTCTCGTTGGCGGTGAACACGTCCAGGTGCCCGACCGCCGCGAGACCGCCGCCGTTCGGGCGGATGACCTTGATGTCGCCGAGCCGGTCCACGTAGTAGACGCGGCCGTCGGCGGCGACCTCCAGCATCATCGGGTTGGAGGTGTTGTCGTCCAGGGTGACCTTCTCGAACCCGCTGTCCAGGTCGGCCGAGCAGTCCGCGGCCTCGACGCCCGCCGCGGTCCGCAGGCCGCCGAGCAGGTGGGACAGGAACTGCGGGTCGGAGTAGGACTCGATGGTGTGACCGAGGCCGGTGTACCAGGAGCGGCCGCCGTCGTAGTCGCGGCACCAGGAGATCGGGTGGTCCGACCCCATCGTGCCGCCGCTGTAGGTCTTCTCGTCCAACGAAGCCAGCACGTGCGAGGTGCCGCGCGGGTTCGTGCGGAAGTCGTACAGCTCGTCGAACCGGCTCCACCGGCTCGGCAGGCCCGCCGTCGACGGGTGGGCCGGGTCCTCGACCTTCACGGTCGCCTGCTGCTGCGCGGGGTGCTGCTTGAAGTACGCGCCGACCAGGCTGCCGTACCAGGCCCAGTCGTACTCGGTGTCGGACGCGGCGTGCACGCCCGCGTAGCCGCCACCGCCGCGCACGTACCGCTCGAACGCCGCCTGCTGCGTGGCGTCCAGCACGTCGCCGGTGGTGGACAGGAACACGACGACCTGGAACTTCGCCAGGTTCTCGTCGGTGAACGCCCCCGCGTCCTCGGTCGCGACCACGTCGAAGTGGTGGTCGCGGCCGAGGGCCTGGATCGCGGCGATGCCCGCGGGGATGGAGTCGTGCCGGAAACCGGCCGTCTTGCTGAACACCAGCGCGCTGAACTCGACGTGCAGCGCGACCGGCTGGGCGAGCGCGGACGCCGCGCCACCGCCCAGCGCGAGCAGCGCTGCCAGAACCAGGACGAAGAGCCTTCTGACCATTGTCCTTGCCTTCCCCCGACGTGCGACCGACCTACAGTGCGTCCTCGACACTCGTCCACGTGCTGTCCCGCGCCGCGCTCGTCTCGACCGCGGCCAGCACCCGCTGCACCCTCAGACCGTCCTCAAAGGACGGTAATGGATCTCGTTCCTCCGCTATCGCCGTCACGAAGTCGAAGACCTCGTGGGTGAACGCGTGCTCGTACCCGAGGCCGTGCCCCGGCGGCCACCACGCCGACAGGTACGGGTGCGAGCCCTCGGTGACCAGGACCCGGCGGAACCCGGCGGTGTCCGGCCCCTCGGTGTGGTCGTGGAACGACAGCTCGTTCATCGACTCGAAGTCGAACGCGACGCTGCCCGCGGACCCGTTCACCTCGATCCGCATGGCGTTCTTGCGGCCGGTGGCGAACCGCGTGGCCTCGAACGAGCCGAGCGCGCCGCCCGCGAACCGCGCGGTGAACAGGGCGGCGTCGTCCACGGTCACCTGCCCGCGTTCGGCGCTGCCCGCCGCGGTGAGCCCCGACGACTCGGCGACCAGCGGGCGTTCGGTGATGAAGGTCTCGGTGACCCCGCTGACCCCGGTGATGAGGTCGCCGGTGAGGAACTGGGCGAGGTCGATGATGTGCGCGCCGATGTCGCCGAGCGCGCCCGAGCCCGCCTTCGCCCTGTCCAGCCGCCACACCAGCGGGAAGTCCGGGTCCACGATCCAGTCCTGGAGGTACTGGGCGCGGACGTGCCGGATCGTGCCGAGCCTGCCGTCGGCGATCAGCTTGCGCGCCAGCGCGAGCGCGGGCACGCGGCGGTAGTTGAACGCCACCATCGACCGGACGCCCCGCTCCCGCGCCGCGCGCGCCGCCTCGGCCATCGCGACAGCCTCGGCGACCGTGTTCGCCAACGGCTTCTCGCACAGCACGTGCTTGCCCGCGGCCAGCGCGGCGACGGCGATCTCGGCGTGCGAATCGCCGGGCGTGCAGATGTCCACCAGCCCGACGTCCTCGCGCGCCACCAGCGCCTTCCAGTCCGTCTCCACCGACGCCCAGCCGAGCCTGCCCGCCGCCGCGCGCGCCTTGGCCTCGTCCCGGCCGCACAGCGCGACCATGTCCGGGGTCAGCGGCAGGTCGAACACCCGGTGCGCGGTGCGCCACGCCTGCGAGTGGGCGGCGCCCATGAAGGCGTAGCCGATCAGGCCCACGCCGATGTGTGCGGTCATCGCTTTCCCTCTACTCGAACGAGAACGGCAGGTACTGGTCGACGTTGTCCTTCGTCACCACGGCGGAGGACAACGTGACCGACGCCGGGATCTCCTGCTCCGCGAGGTCGCCCATGCCCTTGGCCTGCCCCAGCAGCCGGGCCAGCCGGATCGCCGAGGCGGCCATCGTCGGCGGGTACAGCACGGTCGCCTTGAGCACGGAGCTGTCGGACTTGATCTGCTCCATTGCCGCCTTCGACCCCGCGCCGCCGACCATCACGAACCCGGACCGCCCGGCCTGCGCGATCGCTTGCAGCGCCCCGATCCCCTGGTCGTCGTCGTGGTTCCACATGGCGTCGAACTGCGGGTACGCCTGGAGCAGCTCGGCCATCCGCGACTGCCCGGTCTGCACGTTGAACTCCGCGGCGGCCCTGCCGACCTTGCGGATGCCGGGGAAGTTCTTCAGCGCGTCGTCGAAGCCCTGGGTGCGCTGCGTCGTCAGCTCCAGCGTGTCGATGCCCGCCAGCTCGATGACGGACCCCTTGCCGTTCAACACCTTCCCGAGGTAGTTGCCCGCGTTGAGGCCCATCCGGTAGTTGTCGCCGCCGATCCACGTGCGGTAGCTCTGCGCGGAGTCGAAGATCCGGTCCAGGTTGATGACCGGGATCCCCGCGTCCATCGCCTTGCGGCCCGCCGGGGTCATCTGCTTGCCGTCCGCGGGCAGCACCACCAGCACGTCGACCTTCTGGTTGATCAGCGAGTCGATCTGGCTGGCCTGCGTCGCCGCGTCGTTGGAGCCCTCGGTGATGACGAGTTCGACGTCGGGGTATCTCTTGGCCTCGTTGCGGGCGTTGGTGTTGATGGCGTTGAGCCACCCGTGGTCGGCCTGCGGTCCGGCGAAGCCGACCTTGACCTTCTTGCCCGGCTCGGCGTTCGCGGAGTTCTGCGCGCCGCCCTGCGGGGCGGGGGGCGGCCCGTCGACGTTGCTCGTGCACGCCGAGGCCAGCGCGGCGACGCCGAGCGCGGAAGCACCGGCGAGGAGGGTGCGGCGGTTCAAGCCGGTCATGGTGAAGTCCTCTCTGCGGCCGCCCGGCGCTGGATCAGCACGGCGACGACGATGATCAGGCCCTTGGTGATCTGCTGCACTGCGGTGGACAGGTTGTTGAGCGTGAACAGGTCGCTGATCGTGGTGAACACGAGCACGCCGAGCACCGAGCCGACGAGGGTGCCGCGACCGCCGGAGAGCAGCGTGCCGCCGATGATCACCGCGGCGATGGCGTCCAGCTCGTAGAGGTTGCCGTTGGCGGAGGTGCCGCTGCTGGTGAGGATGATCAGCATGACGCTGGCGATCCCGCAGCACAGCCCGGACAGGACGTAGAGCAGGAGCGTGTGCCGCCGGACGTCGATGCCCGCGAGCCGGGCCGCCTCGGGGTTGCCGCCGATCGCGAACGTGCGGCGGCCGAACGTGGTGCGGTTGAGCAGGAACCAGCCGATGACGGCGACCACCACGAAGATGATCACCAACGGCGGGATGCCCAGGATGTAGGACTTCTTGTACCCGAGGTCGACCAGCGACTGGTTCTTGAACGTCACGGTCTGCGTCTTGCCCTGCGACAGCTGGATCGCCAGCCCCCGCGCGCTGGCCAGCATCGCCAGCGTGCCGATGAACGCGACCAGCCGCCCGTAGGCGATGAGCAGCCCGCTCACCAGCCCGGCCCCGACCCCGACGGCCAAGGCGCAGAAGACGATCCCGACGATGCCGTAGGACTGGGTGGCCTTCGTGGTGGCCCACACCGTCGACAGCGCGACGACCGCGCCCACCGACAGGTCGATGCCGCCACCGATGATCACGAACGTCATGCCGACCGTGATCACGCCGATGATCGACGACAGGGTCAGGATCAGCACCACGTTGTCGACCCGCAGGAACTGGTCGGGCTTGGTGACGGCCCCGACGACGGCCAGCGCCACCAGCACGGCGACCAGGCCCAGGTTCCGCAGCTCCCCGATCTTCCCCGCGGCGAACCGCTTTCTCGTTACCACGACCTCGTTCATCCGGCGGTTCCCTCCATGACCAGGTCCAGCACCCGGTGCTCGTCGATCTCGCGGGCGTCCACCTCGGTGACCACGCGGCCCTCCCGCAGCACCAGCACGCGGTCCGCGAGGCCCAGCACCTCGGGCACCTCGCTGGACACCAGCAGCACGGCGACGCCGGAGTCGGCGACCGCGCGGATCACCGCGTACAGCTCGGCACGGGCGCCGACGTCGACGCCGCGGGTGGGCTCGTCCAGCAGCAGGAGCTTGCAGCCCTTGAGCAGCCAGCGGGCCACGACGGCCTTCTGCTGGTTGCCGCCGGACAGCGTGCCGACCGCGCGGCGGACGTCGGCGGGACGCAGGTCGAGCGCCTCGGTCTGCTCGCGCGCGTCGGCGACCTCCCGGCCCTGCCGCATCCAGCCCAGGCGGGCGTAGCGGCGCAGCGAGGCCAGGGACACGTTGCGCGCCACCGAGTCCAGCAGCAGCAACGCCTGGCTCTTGCGCTCCTCGGGCGCGAGGCCCATCCCGTCGCGCACCGCGCGGGTCACCCGGCCGGGGGTGAGCGCGCGGCCGTCGAACACGACCCGGCCGGACGTGGCCCGGCGGGCGCCGTAGATCGTCTCCAGGATCTCCGACCGGCCGGAGCCGACGAGCCCGGCCAGGCCGACGATCTCCCCGCGCCGCACGGAGAACGTCACGTCCGCGAACGCCCGGTCGAGCGTGAGCCCCTCCACGGCCAGGACTTCCGGGTGCTCCGCGTGGTGGCCGGACGCGGGCCGCTCGGGGAACACGAACTCGACCGTGCGGCCGGTCATCGAGGCGACGAGCTGCGTGGTCGGCGTGGTGCGGGCGGGCAGGCCGACCGCGACCGTGCGGCCGTCCTTGAGGACCGTGACGCGGTCGCCGATCTCGCGGATCTCGTCCAGGCGGTGGGAGATGTAGACGACCGCGACGCCGTCGGCGGCCAGTTCGCGGATCACCCGGAACAGGTTCTCGACCTCGTCGGCGGCCAGCACGGCGGACGGCTCGTCCATCACGATCAGCCGCGCGTCGTGGGACAGGGCCCGCGCCATGCTCACGATCTGCTTGCCCGCGGCGGACAACCGGCCCACCTCGCGGCCGACCAGGATCTCCGGGTGGCCGAGCCGGGCGAGCAGGTCGCGGGCCGCGGCGGCGGTCTCGCCGCGCCGCACCCATCCGGCGGTGGCGCGCTCGTGGCCGAGGAAGATGTTCTCCGCCACCGAGAGCCCGTCGACGAGGTCCAGCTCCTGGTAGATCGTGGCGATGCCGCGGCGCATGGCCGAGGTCGGCGTGGGCAGCGACACCGGCTCCCCCGCCCAGGCGATCTCGCCAGCGTCCGGCTGGTGCGCGCCCGCGAGGACCTTGATCAGCGTGGACTTGCCCGCGCCGTTCTGGCCGAGCAGGCAGTGCACCTCGCCCGCGCGGACCTCCAGGTCGACGCCGTCGAGCGCGCGCACGCCGGGGAACTCCTTGACGATGCCGGACATCCGCAACAGCACGGGGCTCATCCGCTGCTCCTGACCGAGGTTCGGACGGGGACGAGGGCGGGGTCGTCGAGCACGGCTTCGAGCGCGACGTTCGCGCCGCCGCGCGAGGCGGCGGCGAACCCGAGCGTGGACAGCTCCACCCGGCAGCCGCCGATGTCGGGAGCGACCACGCGGGACCGCAGCTCGGCCATCATCGGGCCGAGCAGGTACGGGCCCAGGCTGGCGAAGTAGCCGCCCAGCACCACCACCCGCGGGTTGAAGACGTTGATCAGGATCGAGGCCCCGACGCCGAGCCCGGCGCCGACCTCCTCCAGCGCGTCGAGGGTGCGCCGGTCGCCGGTCTCGGCGCGGCGGCCGATCATGTCGAGCCGCTGGTCGAGGTCGAGCGAGGGGTCGCTGACCGGGTCGTCCGCGTCGGCGGCGAGCCGGAGCATCCCGGCCAGGCCGACGAGGGTCTCCCAGCAGCCGCGCCGCCCGCAGCCGCACTCGTGGCCGCGCGGGTCGAGCTGGATGTGCCCGATCTCGCCGGAAAACCCTTCCGCGCCACCGAGAAGCCGCCCGCCCGCGATCACGCCGCCGCCAACGCCGATCTCGCCGGTGAGGTAAACCAGGTCCGTCGTCCCGGCGACGCTGCCCATCGCGAACTCGCCGAGCGCGGCCAGGTTCGCGTCGTTGGCCACCCGGATCGGCATCGGCTGCTCGGCGAGCAGGCCGGTGAGCCGGTCGGCCATCCCGCGCACCACGGGCACGTCCCGCCAGTGCAGGTTCGGGGCGAACGCCACCACCCCGCTCTCCACGTCGACCAGCGCCGGGATCGCGACGGTCACGCCGACCGGCAGCACGTCCCGCCGCCTGCACTCGCGGACGGCGCGCGACGTCAGCTCCGCCACGGCGTCCAGCACGTCCTCGGGAGGCAGCGCCTGCACGTCCAGCGCGACCCGCTGCTCGAACAGCACGGTGTTGGTCAGGTCGAGCACAAGCGCGGTCAGGTAGTCGACGTTGATCTCGACGCCGATCCCGCCGACGCACCGCCCGTCCAGCTCCACGCTCTTGCCCGGCCGCCCGACCGCGCCCGCCCGGTCCAGCTCCCCCTCGCGGACCAGTCCGCGCTCGACGAGCTCGGCGACGAGGCTCGACACGGTGGCCTTGTTCAGACCGGTGTCCGACGCGATCCCGGCCCGCGACCGGGCCCCGTGGGAGCCGAGCCGCCGCAGGACCAGCGCCAGGTTGCTGCGCCGCACGGCGGCTTGGTCCGCGGGCCGCGCGGACGCCAGAGATCGGAGGGCTGGTGAAGGGTGCACGGTCACCGCCGGTTCATCGGGTTCGTCGGTCGGATCAACGAATCACGCCACCCGAATGCTTGTTAACACTCGGTTTTTTGCGGGTAACGACCCGTGAATTAAGGCTCAGCGCCCCACGGACAAGCAACAGTTCACGTCCCCATGTCCCACTAATGGAGTAATCATTAGTTTGCCGGCCAGCGTTAAGGGGACGATGACGCCGGCAACTAGGCCGCACAGCCCAACACCCGCTGCTCCGCAAGAAATTTCCGGTCGTCAGCGCCCTTGACGTGATCGGGGTCACAGGCTATACAGGATCAATTAGTCCCATCACTGGACTAATTATGCTTTCGGTTCTCCGCATTTCGCTATCGCATTGCGCCCTATTGACAACGTTGTCATCCCCTGCTGGAGCGTCCATGCCCATTCGAATTCCTTCCTTATGTTTCGCTCTTGTCTCGACCCTGGTGGTGATGACCGCGCCCGCCGTGGCGCAACCGGACCCCGAGCTCGTGACGAACCCGACGAGCCTGGTGAACCCGTTCATCGGCACCGGCAGCGGAGGCGAACACGTCGGGTCGGTGAACACCTTCCCCGGCGCGGCGGCCCCGTTCGGCATGCTCACCTGGAGCCCCGAGACGACGTCCCGCCCGTCCGGCGGCGGCTACGAGTACGGCGACACCGCCACGACCGGGCTGAGCGTCACGCACCTGTCCGGCGTCGGCTGCCCGATCCAGGGCGACCTGCCGATCCTGCCGACCACCGGCGAGGTCACCGGCACCCCGACGCGGGCGACGCAGCCGTTCCGGCACGCCGACGAGAAGACCAGTCCCGGCGCGTACTCCACGATCCTCGGCGACATCACCACCCGCGTGGCCACGAGCACGCGCGCGGGCGTCGGCCAGTTCGGCTTCCCGGCGACCGACCGGGCCAACGTCCTGTTCAAGGCGGGCAGTTCGCAGACGGCGAACACCGCGACCTCGGTGCGGATTTCGGGGCCGGACAAGGTGATCGGCTCGATCAGCGGCGGCCACTTCTGCGAGCAGGCCAACACCTACACCGTGCACTTCGCCGCCGTGTTCGACCGCCCGTTCACCGCCACCGGCACGTGGCAGGACAGCACGATCACCCCCGGCGGCACGGCGATCGACGGCCCGCGCGCGGGCGCGTGGGTCAGCTTCGACACCCGGCAGCAGCGCCAGGTCGGCATGAAGGTGGCGATCAGCTACGTCAGCACCGACAACGCGCTCGCCAACCTCCAAGCGGAGATCCCCGCGTGGAACGTCGACACCGTCGCCGAGCGCACCCGCACCGCGTGGCACAAGCTGTTGTCCAAGGTCCAGGTCGGCGGCGGGACCCGTGACCAGCAGGTGCAGTTCTACACCGCGCTGTACCACTCCCTGTTGCACCCCAACGTGTTCAGCGACGTCAACGGCCAGTACCCCGGTTTCGACAAGCAGATCCACACCGCCGCGCCGGGGAAATCCCAGTACGCCAACTTCTCCGGCTGGGACACCTACCGCACCCTCGTGCAGCTCCAGGCGATGCTCGCCCCCGGCGAGACCAGCCAGATGATGCAGTCGCTGGTGAACACCGCCCAGCAGGGCGGGTGGCTGCCGAAGTGGCCGGTGGCCAACGGGTACACGGGCGTGATGAACGGCGACGCGGCCGACCAGCTGATCGCGTCGGCGTACGCGTTCGGGGCGCGGGACTTCGACACCCGCGCGGCGCTCGCGGCGATGGTGAAGGGCGCGACCGTCGTGCCGACGCCGGACCAGTTGGGGCAGGGCTACTACGAGCAGCGGCCGGGCCTGGACGACTACCAGCGCGCCGGGTACGTCGCGAACCGCCGCGCCACCGACATCTCGCACGTCCCCAACGGCGCGTCCGCCACGCTCGAGTACGCGCTCGCCGACTTCGGCATCGCCCAGTTCGCCAAGGCCACCGGCGACCAGGCCACGTACCGGAAATTCCTGGCCAGGTCGCAAAACTGGACGACACTGTTCAACGGCGGCTCCGGTTTCCTGCAACCCCGCGACGCGTCGGGAAACTTCCCGGCGGGCAATCCCGTGACGACCGGCATGGGCGTGTTCGGCCAGTCCGGCTTCCAGGAGGGCAACGCGGCGCAGTACCTGTGGCTGGTGCCGCAGAACGTGCGCGGCCTGCTCGACGCGATCGGCGGCGACGGCAGGGCCGTCACGCGGCTGGACCGGTTCTTCACCCAGGACAACGCGGGCCCGAACAGCCCGTTCTACTGGGCGGGCAACGAGGTCAACATGCACGTGCCGTGGCTCTACAACTACGCCGGGGCCCCGTACAAGACGCAGGAGATCGTCCGGCGGACGCTGAACACCCGCTACGCCAACACTCCCGGCGGTGAACCGGGCAACGACGACCTGGGCGCGTTGAGCTCCTGGTACGCCTGGTCGGCGATGGGCCTCTACCCGGCAACGCCCGGCACGGACACGCTGACCGTGACCGCTCCCCTGTTCCCGGTCGTCCGGCTGAACCTGCCCGACCACCGCACGACCATCTCCGCGCCGGGCGCGCAGACCTACGTCCGGCAGCTCTCCGTGGACGGCGTCACGACCCAGCGGACGTGGCTGCCCGGTTCGGCGGTCCTCGGCGACGGTCCCGGCGGCAAGTCCACGACGACCCTGCGTTACCGCCTCTCCGACCAGCCCGACCGCGCGTGGGGCGCGGCCGCCGCGAACCGGCCCCCGTCGTTCCCCTCGGGCCCGACGACGTTCCCGCCCGGCGTGACCCCGGTCGAGCTGACCACCGACCCGCCGAGCCCCACCGCGAAGGTCGGGGCCGCCACGGCGAGCACGTGGACGTTCACCGTCGGCGCGGGCACCGAACCCGCCGTGCCCTCGACCGTCACGTCGGTGGACTGGCAGGCCACCCCGCCCGCGGGCGTCACGGTGACGCCGTCGTCCGGGACCGCGCAGGTCAGCGGCGGGAAGGCCGTGGTCTCGGTGTCGCTGTCCGCCGCCGCCGGGGTCACCCAGGGCTTCACGTCCATCCCGGTCGCCCTGCGGTCCTCGGTGGCGCTGTCCCCGCTGGAAGTCCCGGTCGCGGTGATCGGCTCCGACGACACCGCGCGGGTGTGCGGCGTCCTCGGCGACCCCAACGTCGACCACGGCCTCGCCCAGTTCGAGACCCCCGGCGACGGCGTGACCACGCCCGTCACCGTGGGCGGGCGGTCGGCGCGGCGCACGGTCGAACGGGTGCCCGGCGGCCTGCACATGTACTTCACCGTCGACCACCGCGTGGCACAGGAGGGGCGGTTCACGACCACGTTCACGATCGACTACTACGACGAGGGCACGAACTCGTGGAGCCTCCAGTACGACGCCGACGGGGCGAGCGCTTACCAGCACGCGGTGACCGTGACGAATCAAGCGAGCGGCACGTGGAAGACGGCCGCGGTAACGGTGCCCGACGCGGCCCTGTCGCACCGGCAGAACGACCGGACGGATTTCCGCATCGCCTCGGCGGGCCCGGTCACCCTTCACCAGGTCACGGCCGAGATCAGCGGGCCCGGCACGCTGCCGATGGATCTCTGCGACTGAACGCACCTGGTCAGCGGCGTTCACAGGTGGTAGAAGAACACCTAGCGACTGCTCCAACCGAGGTCAGAGCGATGCCGGAAAAACTGATGCGAACGAACCACCTCCACTCTGCGTATCTAACCAAGACACCGGCGTACCACTTCTTCACCCGGTTGTGGCACGATTCCGGCCACCACTCGCGCCGGCAGCGCATGACGGAAGGAGCCAGGTGAACGCCCGTACCGAGCAGGTCGACGACCTGCAGCTCGTCGCGCTCCCCAGCGCGGTGAACTGCGCCGAACTCTTCGCGCGCTTCTCACTGGCCGAATGGTCCCTGCGCCCGATGCAGGACGAGGCGGCGCACGTGCTGGGCCACTTGGTCGCGTCCGTGGTGGACACCGCCAACCACCGAGCGCCCCGCTTCATCACGCTTCGGTTGCGGTTGTCGGGCAACATGCTGATCCTCGAGGTCGAGATCGACCCGTACGCGCCCAAGCCGGGGCCGACCAACGCGCTGAAGGGGCGGCACGCCGGGATCCTGCAACTGGACGACGGCTGCACGCTGCTGTGGTGCGAGCTGCCGCTCCCGACCGGCATGACGGCGTCCGCCGTGCCGCTGCCCCGCCGGGAGCCCCGCCGCTCGCCCGCGGCCGAGGGGTTGCCGCCCGAGGCGACCGAGGTGGACCCGCAGGTCATGGAACGCCTGCTCTACGGGCTGGGTGGCTCGCAGGGCTGGCAGGGCGACTGACCTCCGACACGACTCCGGTGCCCGTCCTCGGTCGATCCGGGGGCGGGCACCGGCGTGTCCGGCCTCAGACCCTCCGCGAGGGCGAGGGGGTCGACGCGGTGAGGACCGGTCGGTCGTCGACGGGGTCCACGACGTTCCAGTGCCCGCGCACCGGGTCGCCGTCGATCCGGCTGGTGGCCGACGGCGGACCGTGCCGCACCAGCCTGGTGATCCGCAGGACCCGGCCCGGCCGGACGCGCAGCACCGAGCGGACGATGTTCTCCAGCGCCGCCAACGGGAGCGCGAGCGCCGGGGTCAGCGGGACGGTCCACAGGTCGGCGGGCCGCGGCTCGCTCACCACGGCGGTCCGGTTGACCGGCCCGCCCTCGTGCCAGGCGGCGACCGGCAGGACCGCGCCCGACCAGCGGGCGGGCCCCGGCGTGGCGGGCTCGTCGGAGGACTGGACCACGGCGGGCGGCACGTCGACCGCCACCCGCTCGTAGCCGACGCGGAGTTCGGCGACCCGGCCGACGCCCGGCCGGTCGAACCGCACCTCGACGACCGGTGCGCCGTCCGCGGTGGACAACGTGGTCGTGCGGCGCAGTTCCAGCGCCCCGCACTCCAGCCGCAGGCCCTCCAGCAGCACGGTGATGTCGCCGATCCAGGCCACCGCGGGCTCCTCGCCCTCCGGGTGCGCCCACACCGCCGAGGCCAGCGCGTTCTCCAGCAGCACGCCGACCGGCACGGCGGGGTCGCCCGACACGGTGAAGTCGGCGAGCACCGGCGCGCTGGCGCCGTCGAACAGGACGTCCGAGACGAACTCGGCGCCCGGCCGGAAGCTCACCGGCGTGCCCAGGTGGAAGACGCGCGGGTAGACGGCGTCGAACTCCGGCACCTCCCGGTGCACGGGGAACCCGCGCACCTGCACGGGGTTCATGGCGCTGCCGAACGCGCGGAGGAACGTGACCTCGCCGCGAGCCGGGGCGCGCAGCTCCTCCGACCAGCGGCGGGAGCCCTCCTCGACACCGATGGGGCTCATGTACCGCACGCCCGCGTCGTAGTTGGTGATCATGCCCATGCGTTCCCACATCGGCCAGCACAGCGTGGAGACCGGGAACGGGGCCCGCGCGTCCGCCCAGAGCCCGAGGCGGGTCAGGCCGTCGTTGGCCGCGGAGTAGGCGATCTGGCCGACCATCCCGCCGAGCCGCCCGCTCATGGACCCGGTGTTGCAGAAGAACTTCAGCGGCCGGTCGCGCAGCGCGCCGAACAGGTGCGCGAAGCCGTCGACCTTGGTGGCGACGGTCAGCACGAAGTCGTCGTCCGACGTCCGCGGCAGGCGGGTGGCCATGTCGACGCCCGCGTTGTGCACCACGCCGGTCAGCTCCGGCCCGAGCCTCGCCACCAGCGCGTCGACCTGCGCGCGGTCGGTGAAGTCGCAGACCTCGTAGTCGAAGCGCAGGCCGTCGGCCCTGGCCGCGGCCACGTTCGCGCCGAGCACCCGCCGCTGCGCCATCCTGGTCGTCTCCGCGCGGGCGGCGGCCAGCGTGCCGTCCGCGGTGGCCCGGATCCACAGCGACCGCTGGTGGGCCTTGAACGCCTCGTCGTCCAGCGCCTGCCACCCGTCGTCGGGGCCGGGCAGCGGGTGGCGGCCGGTCACGACCACGCGGCACCCGTGCTCCGCGGCCAGCGCCGTGGCGGCGGCGTACCCGATGCCCCGGCCGCCGCCGGAGACGAGCACGACGTCGGACGGTCCCAGGTCGACGGTCGGCGCGGGCACGTCCTCGGGGTGCGGCGCGAGGGTGTACCGGTTCCCGCCGGAGTAGCCGACCTCGTAGGAGCCCCACCGGTACAGCTCGCGCAGCAGCACGGACGGCAGGTCGGCGACCTCGGCCGGGTCGACGTCGACGACCTTGGTGTTCAGGTTCGGCAGCTCGTGGTGCAGCGTCTTGGCCAGCCCCGCCCACAGGCCGCCCCACGGCCGGTCGCTCACGTCCCGGTACCCCATCCGGCCACCGAGGTAGGTGACGGCGACGTAGCACGTCCGGACGGCGTCGGTCTCCTTGGACCAGGCGTCGTAGCAGCCGCGGAGCGCGCCGACCGTGCGCAGCAGCGCGGGCCGCCAGTCGGCGGAGAACCCGCCGTCGAGGGTGAGGTCGACGACGCCGTCCGGGCGGTCGTCCGCGTCGCGCAGGTGGCCCTGGCCGACGAGCACCACGCCGTGCGCGAGCAGCGCCGCCGCGACGGCCTCGGACGTCTCGTCGGAGCCGCCGATCAGCAGGATCCGCTTGCCCGCGAGGAGCTCCGACGGCGAGGGGTCCGGTGTGGACGTCCGACGTGGACGCCACACGAACCGGCGGGTGCTCACGACAGCACGCGGGAGGACGTCGTCGCCGCGGTGAGCGGGTCGACGTACCCGAGCACGGACGCCTCCACGTCGTGGACCTGGGCGACCACGCGGCCGTCCGCGGTGGCCGCGACGAACCGGTTGCCGAGGTCCGGGCGGTCCACGGTCGAGCCCGCGGGCGTGGCGTACAGCTCCAGGTCGCCGTGCAGCGCGAGCAGGTCGTGGTCGTCGCCGCGCTGGTAGAGGTCGATCCGGCGGATCGACCGCGGGACGGCCACCGGCAGGACGCCGTCCACGGGGGCCAGCGCCTCGGTGCGGACCATCGCGTCGAGCAGCACCGTGGGCACCGGGCCCGTCGGCGGCCGCACCTCGGCGGGCGCGAACCTGGCCCGCTTGCCCTGCGGGTGCAGGCGGGTGTCCGTGGTGGCCACGAACGGCCCGGTCAGCAGCACCGGCGAGGAGTCGAGGTGGTACGGGTCGGGCAGCGCGACCTCGTCGTCCTCCGGCCACGCCTCCCAGTGCGGGGCGGGCGGGAACTCCCGCGCGAAGCGCACGACGACGCTGGTCAGCAACCGGTCGGCGACCAGCTCGACACCGCCGGGCGACACGACGTCCGCGGTGATCCGCACCTCCACGGTCGTCACCCGGTCGCCCTGCTCCAGCAGCCGCGCGGAGATCCGCTTCGCCCCGGCGGGCTTCTCCTGGACGAAGTGCTCGAACCGCAGGTCGGCGAAACCGATCACCTCGTGGTCCGGCACCAGTTCCGCGGCCACCTCGGCGGCCAGCGCGGTGAGCCCGCTCGCGGGCACGGTCGGCGTGCCGCGGACCAGGTGGTGGCCGATGTCCGGGACGTCCTCCGGGCGCAGCTCCCGCACGACCTCCGTGCGCGGCGTCGCGGGCTCCAGGTAACCGGGGTAGAGCCCCCTGCCGAACTCCAGCTCCGCCGCGCCCATGTGCAGCACGAACGGCCGCCGGTTGGCCGCGTGCAGCTCGCGGACGAAGTGCCGGACGCCCTCGCGCACGGCCATGTGCGTGTAGTGGCCGCCGCGCTTGAAGTACGAGCGGGACAGCGCGTCCGCGCCGATGCCGACCCCGTCCCACAGCGTCCAGCCGACGGTGTACTCGTCGGAGCCGGGCAGGGCGGCCGCGTGGTCGGCGGCGGAGGCGAGGAAGTCGTTGCCGGAGCCGTAGTCCAGCTCGCCGGGGAGCCCGAAGTAGCCGAGCAGCGAGCCGAAGTTGCACCACAGCGCGGGCGGCCGGTCGCGCAGGGCGCTCTTGAGGTTGCGGTAGCCCTCGACCTTGAGGTCGCGGATGGCGCGGAACTCGGCGAAGTCCTTGTCCGGGATCAGCGCGGACCGGTTGCGGCCCGCCGCGTTGATCACCAGGTCGATCCGGTCGTGCGCGGCGAGCACCCCCGCCACCGCCGCCTCGACCGCGGCCCGGTCCGTCACGTCGCAGGTGAGGTAGGTGACCCGGTCCGCGCCGCAGTGCTCGACCATCTCGGCGACGTTGCGGTGCGCGGCGCGGGCGTCGACCATCCGGTCGAACTCGCGGGTGAGCCCGCTCACGAGCGCGCCCCGCCGTGCGGCCAGCCCGGCGCGGATGAAGTGGCTGCGCCCGGCCGCGAACTCCTCGTCGGTGCCCTCGAACACCTCGGGGCCGTAGCGGTCCAGCGGGTTGCTGCCCACCAGGTACAGCCGCGGCCGGAACACCCGCGCCAGCTCCTTGACGACCTCGGCGGTGATGCCGCGCGCGCCGCCGGTCGCGAGCACCACGGAGTCCCGCGACAGCAGCGCGTCCGCCGGGTGGGCCAGCTCGATCGGCTCGGGCACGAGCACGGACGTGCGGCGGACGACGTCGCCCGTGCCGTCCTCGTCGAACACCACCACCGGGTACAGCCGTTCGGCGGCGCTCTCCCGCTCGGCGCGGCGCACGGCCGTCGCGAGGTCCGCGCCCGCGGCGAACACGCCGAACGCCAGGCACTCCGGCAGCTCGTGGTGGACGCACTTGACCAGCGCGGCGAACAGGCCGTTCGCCGGGTGGTCGCGGTCGTCGGGCCGGGCGCCCAGCAGCAGCGAGACGAACGAGCCGTCACCGGCCGCCAGCACGTCGTAGCGCTCCTGCACGACCAGGAAAGCGGTGTCGTGCAACGCGGTGAGCCGGTCGTCGCCCGCGAGCACGGACGTCGAGACCGGCGTCGCGCCGAGGTCCGCGACCAGCCGCAGGTGCCGCGCGGACGACCCGGACAGCAGGGTGCGGACGGCGAGCGGTGTGCGGGCGGTCAGCTCGTGCCACCCGGCGCGGGGCTCGCGCAGCGGCCGGGTGGAGATCACGACCGCGTCGGCGGGCACGTCCACGCCGTCGAGCAACTCGGGGTCGTCGGTCACGACGACGGAGCCGGGCGGGAAGAACGGCGTCCGGGGGCGGACGTCGACGGGGGGCGCGTGCCGCAGCCGCGGCACGTACCGGCCTACCTCGGGCGGTGGGGCGACCGGGTCGGTGAACTCGGGCGGCAGCGCGTCGGCGGGCTTCCCGGCCACGGTCAGGTCCACGCGGACGCCGTCGCACACCACGCTCACCGGGCCCTCGGGACCGGTCAGCGCGCGGGCCAGCGCCACCGCGCCCGCCGCGCCGGTGTACCGGGCGTGCTCGGCGGCGTCGACGGTCCGGCGGCGGTCGCCGGACGCGGGCACGTCCAGGGTCGCCAGCACGGGCAGGCCGTGGGCCGCCGCGGTCTCCTCGGTGGTCAGCGCGAACAGGAACGCGCCCTCGGCGAGCGCCTCGTCGGGGCCGACGAGGTCGCCGAGCAGCTCCCGGTACTCGGGAAGGGCGTTGCCGTTGAACCCGCCCACCAGCGCGAAGTCCAGCTCCCCCGCCACGAGGTAGCGGTGCGCCACGTCGACCGCCGTCAGCGCGGAGGACAGGCCGGAGTCGAGGGTGATGTTGGGCCCGGTGAGGTCGAAGTAGTTCGCCATCCTGGCCGAGATCACGTTCGCCATCATGCCGGGGAACGAGTCCTCGTTGGACGGTGGGACGAGCCTGCGGACCCGCGCGGACAGGCCTTCCACGAAGTCCGGCGGCAGCGCGAGCGCCGGGTCGGCGGCCAGCCCGGCGATGATGTCGTCGAGGTAGCAGCGGGTGGCGTAGAGCATCGCCGAGCGCGTCGGGCCGAGGTTGCCCACGACGACGCCCGCCCGTTCCGCGCCCCGCTCCCACAGGTCGCCGAGCTGCTCGCGCAGGTCCCGCGCGCAGTGCAGCGCCATGAGCTGGCAGCGGTCGACCGTGCGCACGGTGGACGCGGGCAGTCGGACCTCGGCGAACGGCGGGGTCGGGTAGAACTCGCCGAAGCCGTCGTCGGGCGCGCGACCGCCTCGCAGCCAGTCGGCGATGTCGGCGGAGGTGGCCAGCCCCGGCAGGTGGCCGGACCAGCCGACCACGACCACGGACCGGTCGGTGGGCGTCGCCGGGCGCGGCGGCGTGCCCGCCGGGTGGTCGCGGAGCAGCACGTGGGCGTTGGTGCCGCCGAAGCCGAAGCCCGAGACGGCCACCGTCCGCGGCCGGTCAAGCTCGCGCGGCCACGACCGCGCCTCGGTGGGCACGGTCAGCGCGGTCTCCGCCATCCGGAACTCCTCCGGCGCGGCGGCGAACCGGTGCTGCGGCGGGATCGTCTCGTGCCGCAGGCCGAGCACGGCCTCGATCACCGACACGACGCCCGCGGCCCAGCCGGTGTGGCCGATGAGCGACTTGTTCGACGTGACCGCCGTCGGGCCGGTGGTGCCGAAGTGCTTGCGCAGCGTGGTGAACTCGGCCAGGTCGCCCGCGGGCGTGCCGGTGGCGTGCGCGATCACCCAGTCGACGTCCTCGCCGCCGTTCTCCCGGCCCGCGAGCGCGCGGCGCACCGCGCGGTCCTGCCCGTCCGCGTTGGGGGCGTACACGGCCTTGCCCCGGCCGTCCGACGACGAGCCGACCGCCTCGACCACGGCGAGCACGCGGTCGCCGTCGGCCTCGGCGCGGCTGAGCTTCTTCAGCACCACGACCGCCGCGCCGTCGGCGAACATCACCCCGTCCGCGTCGGCGTCCAGCGACCGCACGTCGCCGCGGCTGGACAGCCCCTGGAGCTTGGCGAACAGCACCGTGCCGCGCGGGGCGAGGGCGAACGCGCCGCCGCACACGGCGACGTCCTGCTTGCCCATGAGCAGGCCCTTGACGCCGATGTCGATGGCGTAGAGCGAGGACGAGCAGGCCGTGTCGACCATCGTCGTCTCGGTGCCCTCGGGCAGCAGGCCCGCCATCGCGAGCGCGCCGACCCGGTGCGGCAGGAACCGCGACGGCTCCTCCACGCCCCGCCGGTACCGCGCGCGCAGCGCCTCGGTGACGCCGTCGAGCAGCGCGGCGCGGTCGGGGCCGGTGAGCGGCAGGTCGGCGAGCACCTCGGCGGACAGCCCGGTGGCCGACGCGAGCACGCTCGCCTCCTCCAGGTGCTGGCTGCCGTCGGCGGTGTAGCCGACGAGGAACGAGAACCGGTCGTCCGGGCGGGTGGTCACGCCGTCGAGCGCCTGCACCAGCGAGTGCCGCAGCCAGCGGGTGGTCAGCTCCTGGTCGGCGTGCGCGGACGGCACGTCCGCGCCCTCGGCGGGGACGAAGTCGGTGATGAAGACGCCGTTGTCCTGGTAGCCCTTGTCCTCGCGGGCGGGGTCGGCGGAGTGGAAGCTCGCCCGCGCCCACCGGTCCGCGGGCGCGGGCTCGAACAGCTCCGCGCCGTCGAGCCGCAGCCGCCAGAACTCGTCCGGGCCGTTCGCGCCCCCGACGACCATGCCCATGCCGACCACGGCGATCGTGTCGTCGTCCTCGACGGGCTCCTCGACGACCGGGGCGGCGTCGGGGACCGGGGCCTTGCGGGGCGCGAGGGTCGACGCGCCCAGGCCGAGGCCGCCGTCGACGAGGAGGACCTGGCCGGTCATCCACGCGGCGTCGTCGGAGGCGAGGAACGCGACGACGCGGGCGAACTCCTCGGGCGTCCCCAGCCTGCCCAGCGGCGTGGACTCGGCGACCACGCGCCGCATGTCGGCCGCGTCGGGGAACCGGTCGGCGGCCTCGCTGTCCAGCATCGAGGCCGTCGCGGTGTTGACCCGGATGCCCAGCGGGGCGAACTCGACCGCGAGGTAGCGCATGGCCGCCTCGACCGCCGCCTTCGCCGGGGCGCACGCCAGGTAGTTCGCCATCACCGTCTGGGAGCTGCCCACCGACGACACGGTGACGATGGCGCCGCCGCGGCCCTCCATGAGCGGAGCGGCCAGGCGGGAGCACCGCAGGGCGCCCTTGAGGTTGACGTCGAGCGCCCGGTCCAGCATCTCGTCGGTGACCTCGCCGACCGGCACGAGCGCGCCGTTCGCCGCGTTGTTCACCAGGATGTCGAGGTGCCCCCAGCGCGCCCGGATCTCGTCGAACAGCCGAGTCGTCTGGTCCGTCCGGGCTATCGACGCGCGGAGCAGGTCGACCCGCGCCCCGGTCGCCTCCAGTTCCTCGCGCGTCCGCTTGGCGGCGTCGTGGGAGTGGAAGTAGTTGATCAGGACGTGGGCGCCGCGGGAAGCCAGTTCCGCCGCGATGGCCTTGCCCACTCCCCGTGCCCCGCCCGTGACCAAGGCGAGTTTCCCGGAGAGATCACGCATGGTGCCCACTCCGTTACCTGGTGGCGGCGACGGGGTAATCGAGGTTGCCTTCCGCGATGGCCGTCAGCACGAAGTCGACGACCTTCCCCATCGTGTCGTAGTCGGCGAGACGAACTCCTCGCGCGCGCTCGGAAATGCCGTACCGAGAAGCGACACGGGTCATCAACTCGATTTGCTTGACCGAGTCGACTCCGAGTTCGGCTTCGAGCAGCACGTCGTCCGTGAACACCTCTTCCGGATATTCCAACGCTGTGGCGTAAACCGATCGAACCTCCAGCAGCAGGTTCTGCCGGTCGATCTTCGCGGTCGGCACCGACGCCAGTTTCACCACGGGCTGCTCCGGCGGTTCGGCGGGCAGCGCGACGAGCCTGATAGGGGTGGGTGACGTGACCGAGTCGAGTCCGGGTGGAATAGGGGCGGATGCGACAGGTTGGGAGGAAACGGGCACGGTCGGGATCGGATCAGGGGTGACGGGGGCGACGGGCGCGGGTTCCGGGGCCGCCTCCCGGTTCGACGGCGCCCGTCCGGAGGACGTGTACGCGGCCAGGCGGTCGGCCACCAGGCCGGCGACCTCCACGCGGTGCTCGGCCCAGAACGCGGCGAACACGACCGGGTCGACGTCCGGCGCGAGGGTCTCGCCGAGGCGCCGCACCGACTCGCCCTTGAGCCAGCCGCCGACGCGCAGCGCGGCGAGCGTGGCGGACAGCGCGAGCGCGTCGTCGCGGCCGCGGGCGAACGTGGCCAGCGAGGTGGTGTCGTGGGGCACGACGGACGTCACGAGCTTGCTCAACGCGGTCAGCGCGCCCGCCTCCACGAACACCCGGCCGCCGTCGGCGTGGACCCGGCGCAGGCCGTCGGCGAACGCCACCGGCTGCACCAGGTGACCGGCGAGGACGTCGGCCAGCACGTCGTCCTCGCCGTAGTAGCGGCGCAGGATCGGCGAGTAGACCCGCACGTCCAGGCGTCGCCGGGGCAGCGAGCGGATGCGGTCGGCGAACTCCGCGACGGCGGGGCGCAGCACCGGCGAGTGGAACGGGAACGGCGAGTGGAGCCGCACGGAGCCGATGCCGAGGTGGCGGGCGACCACCTGGAGGGTGTCCATCCCGCCGGACGCGCCGCTGATCACGACCTGGCGGTCGTCGTTCTCCGCGGCGACCGCGACGAACGGGTCGCCGACGAGGTCCACGAGCAGTTGCGCGCGCGTGCGCGGGGTGCTCAGGGCGAGCAGGTAGCCGTCCGGCGAGAGCGCCTCGACGGCCCGCACGCGGTGCGCCACGATCCGCGCGCCGTCCTCGACCGAGTAGGCCCCGGCGGCGACGAGCGCGGCGATCTCGCCCAGGCTGTGGCCCATCAGGACGTCCGGCTGGAGGCCCTGCGCGGTGAGCACGAGGTGCGCGGCGACGTCGACGGCGTAGATCGCGAGCTGCGAGACCCAGGGGTCGTCGCGGAGCAGGTCGGCGATGTCGACCGGGCGCGGGCCGAGGACGACGGGCGAGAGCGGGCGGCCGAACAACTCGACGGCGACCGCGTCGACCGCGGTGAAGACCTGCGCGACCTCGGGATGTTCCCGGTGAGCCGCGCGGAGCAGCTCACCATCGAAAGCGCCCTGCCCAGGGAAGAGCAGGACCACTTTTCCTTCAGCCATCGTCGTCTGCCCTTCGGATCGTGCACCGCTCGGTACCATGCTCATTGCCTAATGTGCGCTGAAAGCCGAACCAGGGCCGGCGCCGGAAATACTAGCAGCGCCACTTGGATTCTCAAGCCCCCTGGCCTCCCCCTAAGGCAAATGATATATATCAATGGGACCCCTAGCCGCGAGCGTACCTCCGCACCTGCTGGTATTGCCGTCTTAGGCTTATAACAAGGTTACGAAAAAGAAGATTTATACTCTACGAAAACCGGCGGTACCCAGCGGCCGAATGCGACCCGCGTCACCTCGCCGGAACAGCCCGACCGGCCCCTTCGGACCGAGCCCGGCGCACTCCGGGGCAGTTCGACGGGCCCACCCGCGGGTTTCCGGTCAGCCGAATGGGAACGTCACGATTCCCTCACGGACCGTCTCACCTCGCCGCGCGCCGCGCACACCGCCGCGCTCGCCGCCGGACGTGGTGGATCAGGGCGGCGGCACACCTCCGCCACGGCGGCAGGGGCCCCCTATTGAGACCCTTAGCCTGAGCAAGCATCCGCGGGTCGGATGGACAACGGCACTCCCCATTCGCCCCCGTCCGGCGGTCACGGGCGAAACTCCCCCGCCTATCGACCGGAGTCCGGAGCCCTCGGCGGGACGCGGACGTCGGTCACGAATCGGCGCAAAACAATTGACACCCCTGTGAATTGCACGGGATAGTGATGGTCAACAGCTTCCTGGAGGACCACATGACGGACGCACAAGGACGGGGTACGGGTCGCCCCATCGACAACTCGCACCACGGCCGGGGTCCGGTCGTGGTCGGGTGCCAGCTCCCCGCGTGGCGCATGCGCGACGCTCTGACCAGCGAAGGTTTCGCCTGCTGACGGCCTGACCGCCACCACGCGGAGCCGCCGATCGCCCAGCGCGAATCGAGCGGCTCTTTTCACGCTGTACTCGCGGAACACATTCCGCCAATTCGACGACCTCTTTTCCGGAGGGTTGGCCGAGCGGCTCAAGGCACCGCCTTGCTAAGGCGGAATCGGTAACGACCGAACGCGGGTTCGAATCCCGCACCCTCCACCGAGCCCCGGTGGGGGGCGGGGTTATGGGCGGGGACCGGGGGGGGGAAAGGAATTAGGGGGGGGTCGGCGGGGGGGGGC